>SXUH01000164.1 GCA_005791855.1 Bdellovibrionales bacterium | reverse complement strand
TTCATCTCGCCCAGGACCTTCTCCTTCCGCTGGGTCTCCTTCTGGATCTGGGCCTGGTTCTGCGCCCGGAGGTCGAGGCGCTCGGCCTCGTGGGCCTTCTCGAGCTCGAGCTTGAGCTTGGCGTGGTTGTCTTCCATGAACTTCAGCTCGCGCTGCTGGCGCTTGTTCGCGGTGGCGACCTGGCGCGAGTTGATCTTCTCCAGGTCTCGCGTGATCTTACTCATTGAGCTGGGTTCTCCTTGTCGTGGGTATGGTCGCAGACGTCCTTCCCCTCGCCGGTGTAGCCGGGGCAGATCCAGGTGCGCAGGAGGTCCACGCTCACCCGGCTCCCGCCGTGGTAGCTCTTGTACATCTGCGGGTTGAGGGTGGAGATGATGTACCGGGGCTGGGCCCGGGTGGCGACGGCGTAGGGGTCGTTGGTCTTCACCAGGTACTGGTAGGCCCGGTACTCGGCGCGCGCCGAGAGGCTCAGGAGGAGGAGTAGGGGAGCGAGGAGCTTCGCCGTCAATGGAGGTCCCTCAGGGTGTCGAGTGATCTGTATTCTACCATCTTCATGAAGGAGAGCACGAAATCTTTTCGCTCCGGCTCCGCGAGGGCCTGGATGGCGAACTTCTTCTTCTCCAGCGTCGGGTGGCCTTCGATCTGCTTGTACACCCGGTGGACCGTCTCCACGGCCCGGGAGAAGGGCATGGAGGTGATGTTGATCGAATTGTTAAAGGATTCGACGATCCAGTCCTGGTAGAACAACGGGAAGAACCCCGACTTTCCTGACTCGAGCAACTGGTCTAACCCGGGGTCATCCTGCAACTTTCGCATAGAACTCCTTTTATCTCTACTATCTTACAAGGAGAGTGCTAAGATGGTTTACGGGGTAGGTTTTGCCAGGAGGAAAATATGGACCGGCCAGAGGACGACTTCCTCATCTCCGAGGAGATGGCCGAGTGGCTCGGCCAGAAGAAATCCGAGTATCTGTCGAATCTCATCCAGCAAATGGCCGCCGACGACTTCGGCTTCGAGGAGTTCCAGCGGTTTGACCGGCTCCTCACGGGCACCATCGAAGACCCCGACCGGGCCTACGGCTTCGAGGAAGACGGGCAGGAGCTCCGCACATACGTGAAGACCTACCACCAGGGCGAGAAGGTCCACCAGGTCCTGATCGGCGTGCTCCTCCCGGACAAGGCAAAAGATGCCCAGGTGCTGGTCCCCATCATCAGCTTCGTCTCCCGGAAGGACGACCTGGTGAAGCTCTTCACCAAGGGCAAGGTCATCACCAGGCCGACGCTGAACTAGGTTCCTTACTTAAGCCGGATGTCCAGGTAGGAGTTGGCGTACCTCGATTTGAAGCTCGTGCACAGGCCGTTCATGAAGTTCCGGGCCTCCTGCGCGCAGGCGGCGTTGGTGTTCGCACCGTAGGGACAGGCCGGCATCCAGTAGTTGCAGTAGGCCGGGGACATCGCCGGAGTTCCGGACTGGGGCATGCAGCTGATCTCCCGCCAGCTCACGTAGGCGTTCATGCACTTAAAGTACTCGCCCATGAGCGGCTCCTTCATCACCATCACGCCGTTGAGCGGATAGTTCTCGAAGCCCGAGCGCGACTTGTAGAGCTTCCCCTGGATCACCTTGTTGGCCTCGAAGTAGGTGCACTGAGGCTGGCCGATGTAGGTCGAGCTCCCGGTGCTATCCTTGTACGCCGGGATGAGGCAGGTCCGGATGTTGGTCGACGTCAGGCTCGGGCGGACCCGCAGGATGGTCTCGTCCAGCGTGCTCTGGCACAGGCCGAAGGCGCCGATCTCCGGAGTCTGGTACCGGTCCGCGAGGTCGCAGTTTTCAAACCCGGGCGCCGGCGTGCCGCCGGTCGTTCCACCGCCCGTGCTTCCGCTGGTGGTCCCGGAGGTCGTCCCTCCGTTGGCACCGGAAGTGGTATCCACCCAGCCGCCGGTCACGACACCGGAGCCGAGGGCGTCGGTGTTGGTGTAGTTCCCCGGCATGCGCGTTCTCTGAGGAGCGTCGCAGGCCGCGAGGAAGGCGAGTGTGGATAGAAGGCCAATGATCTTTTTCATAAAGGCAGTCCCCTAAAAACCGACCGATTTATCTCACTAATCGGTACTTTGAATAAATTCATGAGTTTTTCTTAAATTCCGGTAAAGTAGTAGGAAGACCATCGTTCTTTTAAAGGCTTAAGGTTACCCACCCATGCGCATCCTCCTGGGCGTCCTTTTCACCGTCTCGCTCGTCGTGATCGGGGGCTACATCACCCTGAAGGGCTATCCGTACAAGCTCTACTCCAGCTGGGTCCGGGGCCAGGGGTGGAACAAGTACTACAAGGTGGAAGGGTACAAGGCCTCCTACCTCGCTCCCACCGCCGTCGAAGAGATCCCGGTCTACAAAGAAGACTACGGCCAGCTGTGGAAGGAGTTCCCGCTCCGGAACAGCCTGATCCCCCTTCCGGTGCGCCACCCGCTGTTCAAAACCGTGCCGCTCCTCGAGAGCACGGGGCCGAAGGGCCAGCCCCAGCTCGGGATGGTGTTCCTCTCCTCCGGTGAGCGCGAGCTCTCCCGGATCTACACGCTCCCCATGTCGCTCTACCAGGACCACTCCCACGGACAGGACCTCTTCGAGCTTCCCTACGTGCGCAAGACCATCCTGAAGTTCCCGGTGGAGACGGTCTGGAAGGACCTCTTCTCCCACCGGATCGAGGTGCGGTCCAAGAGCCTCGAGAAGATGATCTACGACCTCTACATCCTCCACCTGCGCTCGAAGATCCTCCCGGCGGAGACCGTGCGGTACGGGCTCATCAAGAACGGGGAGAGCGCGCTGGTCGAGCTCGCCTCGAAGGACCAGGACTACATGCTCGAGCTCGTGCTGACCTACGACAACGGGAGCATCTACTCCTACGTGCTCAAGACCGAGAAGCGCAGCGAGGACTCGCGGGCCCTCCGGGCGAAGTTCCTCGAGACCGTTTCCTTCACCCCGGTCGACCGGGCCATGAGCGAGTTCCTCTACAAGGAGTTCAAGCAGCTCAACTTCGCCCGGCAGGTGGACCAGGAAGGGATGCTCTACCTCTTCTCGGCCTGGTCCCAGGACCTGCAGAACGTCGACATGCTCAAGGAGATGATCTTCTACCTCGAGCGGGGCCGGACCAACGCGATCCAGCTGCGGGCCCTCTACAAGTTCGCGCTCAAGCAGTACGGCAAGACCTTCACCACGCGGAAGATCTGGAGCGACCACGAGGATCCGAACATCGCCCTCCAGCGGAAGATCGAGATCGAGGAGATCGAGAAGAAGCTCTCGCTGGAGCGCGAAGCGCCCGTTCCCCATGCCGAGCTGACCCCGGACGAGAAGATGAACCTCTACCTGAAGAAAGTGAAGGAAGAGCTGCCGGGCAAACCCGAGGACATGACGATCCACTGAGACGATTTCAAGCAGTACTGTCCTACGAGTCGAACTTCTCGAAGCCCTTGATCAGCGTGTTGGTGAGGATGGGCCGGAGGTGGAGGACCTTCTCGGGGAGGAGCTTCTTCTCTCTCTCGTCCATGTAGATCTTCCGGTTCACCTCGATCTGGATGTTGTTGGTGCGGAAGCGGTGGACGTACTCGGTGACGAAGCCGCCGACGTAGGGGTCGTTGAGCGACGACTCGTGCCCCAGGGTGGTGAGCTCGCGCTGGAAGAACTCGATGAACTCCTTGCTGCAGGTGAGGCCCTTCCGGTCGCTGATGCAGAAGTCTGGCCGGTGCATCTTCTGGTTCGGGTTCTGCTTCATGTGGTAGGCGGTGGGACACGACGGCATGCTGTGGAGGTCGACCATGGAGACCGGGCCCTTCTTCCTCTTCTCCAGATCGAGGAGGGTCGCCTTGAGGATTTCGTAGTAGGGCCGGTGGAAGCTCTCGATGAACCGCTCGGCCTCTTCTTTGGTCGGGTCCTTCACCACGAGCTTCTTCCCCTGGGTGTTCTCCTTCCAGAAGAGGACGCAGTTCTCCTCCGCCCGGTTGAGGTCCACGCACACCCGGTGGACGTGGGCCACGAGCACCGCGACCCCGGCCTTCTGCAGGGCCTCGATGTCCACCAGCTCGTTCACCTTGAAGTCCACGTCCTCCCGGTAGGCGAGCTCGTCCCCGGAGAGGTAGGGCCGGAACACCTCCGGGATGGTCTCTCCCGAGTGCGGGATGGACAGGAGTCCACGATATTTATTTCCTAGGGGAGCGTAATAATCGAAGAGGGGAGACTTCTGGGGTTGAGAGGAATCAAACATGTGAAGAATTTACCATAAGGGTCCCGATTTCGTCCACGGGACTCTTCCAAAGCACCCCGGATTGGTCTATAAAAGCATTACATTAAGAGGTTAGTATGAAGTTCCCTGGCCGGCGCAACACCAAGCACTATTTCCCCGTCGAAGACAAGCAGAGGAGCTCCTTCGACGACGAAATCAACCGGCCCGGGAACGTCTACGTGGTGGGGATCGACCAGCTCCTGGTGGACATCGAGATCCCGGTGGAAGATTCGTTCCTGAGCGAGCACCGGTTCAAGAAAGGCGAGTCCTTCATCATCGACGACGCCCTGGCCGACACCATCTACTGGAAGCACAAGAACCAGGGCACGATCTCCGGAGAGTTCCCCGGCGGATCGGTGGGGAACACGCTCCACAACTTCTCCATCCTCTCGGACTCTCCCTCCGTGGCCCTGGGGACCATCAACAAGAACATCGAGCTCGGCGACTACGCCTTCAAGTACATCTGCAACACGAGCTCGAAGGTGAACCTGAGCTACCTCCAGCCCTGCCCGCGGCCCATGGGCCGGGCGCTGTGCTTCGTGAGCCCGGATTCGGAGCGCACCTTCGCCATCAGCAAGGGCTGCATGAACGACCTCTCGCCGGAGTTCATCCCGGTGGACGTGATCGAAAACTCCGCCGCCCTCCTCATCTCGGCCTACACCTTCCGGGACGAGACGTCGCCGATCTACAAGTCCACGCTGCGCGCGGTGGAGGTCGCGAAGAACGCCAACGTGCCGGTGGTCCTCTCCCTCGGGACCAGTGGCCTCGTGCTGGAGAAGAAGAAGCTCCTCCTGGACTTCATCCCGAGGTACGTCTCGGTCATCGCCATGAACGAGGCGGAGGCCTTCTCCCTCACCGACATCGCCGACCCGCTGCTCGCCACCGAGCGGCTCCTCGACATGTGCGAGATCGTCCTCCTCACCGTCGGCGCCCGGGGCCTCTACATCGGCGCGCTCACCGATTCCCAGCAGGCGCGGGCGACCAAGGAGCCCCTCCACACCAAGGCCATCGTGGACTACAACAAGTTCGAGTACTCCCGGGCCATGCGCCGGGGCGACTGCCAGGGAGAGATCCTCAAGGTCTACTCGCACATCAATCCGTTCCGCGGCGGCCCCCTCATGATCAAGAACACCAACGGCGCCGGCGACGCCGCCCTCGCGGCCGTGCTCCATGACCTCAGCGCGAACCTCTACCACCGGATCAAGGTGCCGAACTCCCCGAAGCACTCGGCGAAGTTCCTCACGTACTCGTCCATCTCCCAGATCAGCAAGTACGCCAACCGCGTCTCCTTCGAGGTCCTGAGCCAGAACTCCCCGCGGCTCCTCCGGGGGCTTCCGGAGAAGGAAGACGGCCTGGAAGAAGCCTACTGGGCGAAGTAGCATGTCCCAGGACCAGGTGAAAAAAGAGGCCCTCTTCAACGAGGTCAAGGGCTCCCTCTTCGAGTACCTGGTGGCGAAGAACCTCGCGAAGAAACGAGACGAAGAGCTCCGCTTCCAGGAGGGCCTGGACGCCAACTACCTCTCGGTCCTCTCGCAGCAGGACCGGATGGTCCGGCAGTTCTACCCGCAGATGCTCCCGTTCCTCCGCGACGTCGCGGGCGCCACCGCAGACGCCATCGTCGCCTACCTCGGGGAAGCTCCGTCGAACCTGCGCCTCCTCGGGAAGTTCAGTAACACCTCCGTGCGCTCCACCTACCACGAAGCCGACCTCCTGTTCGACACGGGCCGGGGCGAGCAGCCCCTGAGCCTCAAGCTCAACAAGAGGAACGCCTACGTGAACACCAAGAGCGGGGGGATCAAGAGCTTCTTCCGCCAGTACTTCCCGGGCCTTCCGGAGGAGGTGCAGGCGAGCTTCAACCAGCTCGTGGACCTGGAGTTCAACCGCATGGCGCTGGACCTCCACGGGGCCAACGGGCTGGAGTTCGGCGGCGACTTCAAATCCTGGGTCCGGGAGGGGTTCTCCGAGCTCCCCGGGGACCTCGCCCCGGCTTCCCGGGACATCCTCAAGGCCTACTACGCTCGCATCGCCAGGGAGATGCACCGGATCCTGAGCCTCGCCCAGGCGCGGGACCCGGAGGCGTTTAAGACGAACCTGGCCCCGCTCATGGGCTTCGGCACGCCCCGGATCCTCCAGGTGATCTGCTTCCATGACTTCAAGGCGGGGACCTCCTCACAGGTGGAGATCCATCCCTACGAGGAAGTGGCTTCCCACGCGCCCGTGGTCTCCGGGTTCCACCAGACGGCGAGCGTGGAGGTCACGGTCGGAGACTGGAGCCTCCAGATCCGGGTGAAGCCCATGAACAAGTTCACCACCACGGCGATCAAGGTGAACTGCTCGGTGAAGGTCAGGCGGCCCAGTGGCGCTTGAGGTCTTCCTCGCCGAGCCGGGTGATCTCGAACCTGTAGTCCTTCCTCGTCACGAGGCTGAAGGCGCAGTCGAGCCAGAGTGAGGCCTCGGCGCTGGCGAGGTAGACGACCTTGCTCCGGGTGGCTTCGACGAACGCCTTCTTGAAGGTGTGGAGGAGCGCCGGGGAGAGGAGGTCTTCGTTGACGTCGATGAGGAGGTTCTGCGACGGGCTCACGATGCCCTTGACCAGGCTGAAGATGAACTTGTCACAGTGGGAGGCGTCGGCGGTGAGCTGGTGCGGGTCCTTCACCAGGCCGACGAGGGCCCTGAACTCCGGACCGAGGTCCTTCAGGAACTCCCCCCAGGTCGCCCCGCCGATCTCGAGCTGGAGGTTCTCCCAGAGAGAGAGGTGCGGGATGAGCGAGGTCTTCGCCTCGACGTAGGAGAAGCTCACCAGCTTGCTCGGCGAGGTGGTGCGCAGGAGCTGCATCAGGTCCTTGAGGACGTGCAGGTCTTTTTTATCTTTCTGAAAGAGGTAGAGCCCGAAGTTCTGGTTCATCAGATGAACAATCGGTATTTCGGCGTGGAACCTGAAGAGAAATTAGAATACAATCGAGGCATGGACATGAAAAAGCAGCTGGACGAAGCCTACAATCCAGACCGGAACGCTCGGCGGGAGAAGATCCTCGTGGCCCTCTCGGGAGGGATCTGCTCCTACATCAGCGCCTACCTGTTGAAACTCCAGAAGTTCGACCTCGTCGGGGTCACGGTGATTACCGGATGGGATCAGTCTCCCGTTCCCGGGAGCGAGCTCTTCTCCTGCCACATCGACGCCCCTCGCCTGGAGGAGATCAAGGAGTTCTGCCACCGCCTCGGCGTCCCTCACTACGTCGTGCGGGCCTCCTCGGAGTTCCAGGAGCAGGTGGTGGAGCAGTGGATCGGGGCCCGCCTCACCGGGACCCACCACAGTCCCTGCTGGAGCTGCCACGACCTCCGGCTGCGCGTGCTCGTGGAGAAGATGCGGGAGCTCGAGATCGACAAGCTCGCCACGGGCCACTTCGCCAAGATCCTGCCGGAGAGCACGGGGGCCTACTTCGTCCACAGCTCCAACGACGAGGAGAACGACCACTCGGACCTCCTCTCCCGGCTCCCGTCGCACATCCTCGGGAGCCTCTACCTTCCGCTCGCCGACCTCACCAAGAAGGAAGTGCTGAAGCTCGCGGAGAACTTCGGCCTTCCGGTCACGGGCGACCAAGTGAAGGTCCACCAGTGCCTTCCCTGGAGGGAAGAGTTCCTCCCGTACCTCGAGAAGACCGTGCCGGCGAAGTTCCTGGGCGGCGGGAACCTCTGGTTCCAGGATGAAGAACGGGAAGAAGGCACCCACGACGGCGTGGTCCTCCATTCCTACGGCGACGTCCTGAGCACCACCGCCGGCGGCCGGGCCGTGCTCGCGGGCTACAAGATGAACGAAAAGAAGCTGATCCTCCGGCCCGAGGCGTACCTCTACCGGAACCGGGTCCTGCTCCGGCAGTGCAAGGTCTCCGAGGGAACCCCCCTCACCGAACCGGGCCGCGGGGTCCTCTGTGTTGAGGGCCAGGAGATCGAGTGCTGGTACCATCCCAAGTGCCTGGACTCGGTCTTCGTCGAATGGGAGGAGGAGCTCCGGATCCCCGAAGGGACGATCCTCGCTCTCTACAAGAAGAAGGGAAAGAACGCCAAGGTCTTCCTCACGGGGAAGGTCCGCTACCTGCCGAAGATAAGGCCCCCCGAAGAAGGAGAACAAAGTGTTCCGAAAGCTGACTACGCTCGCGATTTTTAGCCTGAGCCTCTGCGCCGGCGCCGGCTCCCCGGCGACCTACACCCAGGTCAAGAGCGAGCTCCAGAAGGTTTCCCAAAAGGAGCTGGGCGACTGGGTCAAGGACTTCGTGCGCGCCGGAGCACCGTCGCGGATGGTGGGCCAGCCCGGGCACCAGAGTGCGATCGCCTTCCTCACCAAGACGGTCGAAGCGCTCGACCGGAAAAAAACCGGCAAGCTCTCCGTCGTGAGCGTCCCCGCCGACGTCGCCGAGGCGAAGAACTTCTACCAGAGGGACTTCGACCTCAAGGTGGAAGGGAAGATCCCCAAGACCCATCCGGACTACCGCAAGTGGGAGAACTTCACCAAGTACATGCAGCAGGTGGCCCAGCGCTACCAGGGTGCCGAGCTCTCGAACATCGTCTGGGAGAAGCCGGGCCTTAACTCCGACAAGATCCTGGTGGTCACCGCGCACTACGACACCATCTCGCAGGACCCGCAGACCTACCTCATCAAGGAAAAGGAGCCCATGCCCGGCGCCAACTACAACGCCTCCGGCGTGGCCGTTGCCCTGGGCCTCCTCAAGACCCTCTCCGGGTTCGACCTGAACTACACCGTCCAGGTGGTGTTCCTCGACTGGCAGGGGATCGGCTACCTCGGCTCCCACCACTACGCCCGCGAGCTCAAGGCCCTGAAGGCCAAGGGGAAGGAGATCCTCGGCGTCGTCAACCTCGAGATGCTGGGCCAGGACACGAGCTACTTCGACCGCACCAAGAAGCTCGGGAACATGTCGAGCTACACCCGCGACCTCGTCGAGGAGCGGCAGTGGGCGCAGAAGCTCCTGGACCACGGGAGTAAGGTGAGCCAGAAGGTGACCTTCGAGCTCAAGCCCCAGGGCTTCGACCGGACCGATAGCTTCCGCTTCTGGGAGCAGGATCTGCGGTCCGTGACCTTTTCCCAGAACTGGGAAGATGACTTCAATCAGAAGTTCTTCCAGACCCCGCAGGACACCCCGGAGACCCTCAACCACGAAACGCTCTACCACGCATATCAATATGTTGGTGGGGCGGTCCTCGGGACTCTCTTAGATATTACCAAGTGACTTTGAAAAGCTTGGAAAACGAGCTATAACGCGTCCATGGATTTTTCCTTCAACCCGGAGCTCCTGGCGAGCTACGGAATCTCGCTCACCGCCGAAGAGTTCAAGGCCAACGCCGCCACGACGGTGGTGGTGGGCATGTCCGGCGGCGTGGACTCCTCCGTGGCCGCACTCATCCTGAAGCTCCAGGGGTACCGGGTCATCGCCCTGTTCATGAAAAACTGGGACGAGACCAGCGCCGACGGGACCTGCCCGGCGGACCTGGACTACCAGGACGTGATCAAGGTCTGCGAGAAGCTGCAGCTCCCGTACTACTCGGTGAACTTCGTGAAGGAGTACTGGGACGGGGTCTTCACCGAATTCCTCTCCGACTACCGCAGCGGCTTCACTCCCAACCCGGACATCCTCTGCAACCGCGAGATCAAGTTCAAGGTCTTCTTCGAAAGGGCGAAGCTCCTCGGGGCCGACTTCCTCGCCACCGGCCACTACTGCCGGATCGACGCGACGGGGGAGGCGCCCCGGTTGGCCAAGGCGGTAGACCAGAACAAGGACCAGACCTACTTCCTCTACGCCATCGATAAGAAGGTCCTGGGGGAAGTCCTCTTTCCCATAGGCCATCTCCCGAAGCCCAAGGTACGGGAGCTCGCGACGAGGTTTGAGCTCGCGACCTCCACCAAGAAGGATTCCACCGGGATCTGCTTCATCGGTGAGAGGAACTTCAAGAACTTCCTCTCCCAGTACATCGAGAGCTCGAAGGGGAACTTCGTCGACACGAAAGGGAAGGTGCTGGGGCAGCACGATGGAACCTGCTTCTACACCCTCGGGCAGCGCAAGGGGATGGGGATCGGGGGACCGGGCGAGGCCTGGTTCGTGGTCGCGAAGGACCATCAGAAGAACGAAGTCATCCTGGCCCAGGGGCAGGACCATCCGGCCCTCTACGCCGATGGCCTCTGGGCCGGGGAACTGAACTGGCTGGTGAGACCTCCGAGCGGGACCTTCCGGTGCAGGGCCAAGGTCCGGTACCGTCAGGCCGAACAGGACTGCACGGTGACGGTGTTAGAGCAGCAGGTGAAGGTGGTCTTCGATCGACCCCAGCGGGCGATGACGCCACGGCAGTCGGTGGTGTTCTACCTCGAGGACATCTGCCTCGGCGGCGGAATCATCAGCGAGATCGCTCCGAACTACGCCGAGCAGGGGAAGGCTCTACCCGGTAGCGCTCTACCAGAGGTCTTTGCGAGTGAGGTCCAGGCCTGATTTGGCTTCGGCCTTCTTCTTCGGTTCGAAGCCCTTGCACTCACCCTGGCCTGCGGAAGCGATGATCTTGGACGGGCTGTCTTTGCACTTGATTCCGAAGAGCCGGCACCCGTTGGGAGTTTTCGCGTCCCAGGTGATGTAAAAGTGGCGGCATTCTGAACAGCTAGGCTTACTCATTCCAGCATTTTAAGGCGAGAACCCATAATTATCCATTGGGGGTAAGATTGACCCCTCGAAAATTGTTTAGTGGTGTAATGCTGTACAGGAATGAAAGCTTTACATGCACCATTAAGTTTTCCCATGGGCACCTAAAATTGGTGGTTTAATTAGCCTGAAGACTTAGGACAGTGTCATTAAGATACTGTTTTCTTGGCATCGTGGATGCAAAAGTCTAGTGAAGTTCTCAATTTTTGAGAGCTAAAAAAGGTTCGTATGAGTCTGGGTACTCAACCAAACGCGGGCGACATGGAGAATGTGATCCCCCTCTTCAGTGGGATCGAGTTCACCTTCCCCGACCCGTTAAACGAACTCCTCAAGGAGGGGTCGATCCCCGACTTCGTCCTCGGACACGAACCCCTTCGCATCGAAACAAAAACCTACCTCGTGAACGAAAACCAGTTCCCCGACCAGTCCATCATCGTCCTTGACCAGCAGCTCACCAGTCTGAAAGATGCCCTGAACCGATTGAAGTTTTATTTAGGCGATTTGGACGACTTGCTTCCAAGATAAAATTCTTTACGAACCATTTTAATTCTCTTAAATTAGTCTCTCACTTCAAATGCCCGGGTGGCGAAATGGCAGACGCACTACCTTGAGGTGGTAGCGCTCGAAAGGGCGTGCTGGTTCAAGTCCAGTCCCGGGCACCATTTACTCGAATACATTCTCGTCATTTTGGTCTGGACTTGCGATTCTTCTCCCTTAATGGTGGAGCACACCGCGTTTACTCACATACAGGCATAGAGCAACTTCAATCGATAATTATTAAAATTCTTATAACCGTAGGCACGTTTCTGGACTTGCTTTGCAACGTTGTTAAAGCCCTCGGTTCGAGCATTAGTAAGCTTGTTTTCAAAGTAATTCAAGATCTCATCGAGCCAGTTTAAGATGGTCTTGCGTAAGCTTTTGAGTTCCGGGACTTTCGAGAGGGCCAGGGCATCGGTGAGCTTGGTTAAGATCCTCCTTGCGTGGCCCGCGTTCTCGCAACAGTAGACTTTGTTCAGCGTCTCCTTGGCCAGATAGATCTCCTTGATCGTCGGATGGTTTTCGAGCCATTCGTAGATCATCGCCCGGGTTTCTCGCTCGAGCTTAAAAGAGTTTTTAAGCAGCAGCTTTCGACGAAGCTTGTGATCCTTGGTTTCGGTTTTTACCAGCTTTAGGTACTTCTGGAGAGGCTGCAGTGGGAGCCTTACTACGTGGAACTTATCGGCGATGATCTTAGCATTGGGGAAGTAACTCTTTGCAAAGCTTCTGTATGCGGAGGAGAGATCCATGCAGACATTTTTTACGTTCTCTCGGCCTTGAATGTAGCTTAGTTGTTGCTGAAGCTCTCCTACGGTTCTCGTCGGGAGGACCTCCTTTAGCCTCTTATTGTTGTAGTCCACGACCATGGTGACGAACTCCCGGTGTCCGTACTTTTTGTTTCGGATGAAGGAGTGCTCGTCGATTCCGATGGTGGTGGGCCAACCGTCGTTTTTGCGCTCTCTCCACTTGAGCTCGAGCTGGGCGTAGTGGCGTTTGTAGATGGTTTTGGTTCCCACCTTCAGATGCCTTTTTGCGGCACTCATGTTGGCGAAGTTGTCGCAGACGTAGAGGATGGATCGCTGCATCCGTTCGGTGATCCGAGCTCTGGGCATGATGCCGTCGACCTGTTCGGTGAAGACTTTGCGGCAGCCACGTCCCTCGCATCTAAAACGCCTTTTTCTAATGGATAGGATCTTTTGCTTGGCCTCGTGAGGGGCGTCCTTGATGGTTACGGTCCGTCGGTCGTGGACGGTGGTGGTTTCCATTCCACAGTGGGGGCAGTAGGCAATTGGGCCATCGACGGAGCAGTGGAAGGTGACTTTTTTTACGTTCTCAAAGTGCTCGAAGTTGGTAAGTTTGAGTTTTGGAAGTAGTAAAAAGTCGGTAAGCTGATGTCCGGGCATAGGTTCTCCTTTTGGTAGAAGTTAGATGTGGTAATCCAATTTTAACCGATTGATTTCCTATGCCTGTTTTATTTAGTTAACGCAGCGGGAACACCATCAAGTGTGAAGAACGTCTAGTATCTGATTTAAATCACTTAACAATCTCTCAAGAGATTGATTCTTCTCAACTGCTCCCTTCATCACTAGAAATCACAGATTATCACTCTAGTTGTGCTACTTGAGTGCTACCTCAGTGCTTCTTCTAAAAAATCCACCCATTTTCGAGACTACGCTGCGTAGTTTTGCCTCTCATTAACAGAGTCATGTCTGTGAAATGAAATGGACTACGCACGTATTAAAAAAGAGCGTTTCAACATTGATTGGAGAAGCGTGTATGAAAATTAAAAAGAAGAAGAACAGAAGATCAGATCACAAGATCATAACGAAAGAAGGAAAGGTGCTTAAATTTTTAAGAGAGAGCAGGAAGCTCTCTATGAGGAGTGCAGGCAGAATCATTGGGACTTCTGATGCTTTAATTAACCATTCTGAAAATGGTAGGATAGATCTG
>SXUH01000163.1 GCA_005791855.1 Bdellovibrionales bacterium | reverse complement strand
GGCCGTCACGGTTTAAGTCGCTCCACTTCACGATTTCTTCCCGCAGCGTCTTGGCCTCCGCTTCGTAGCGGTCCTGGTCCATGGCCGGCAGGAGGAGGTACTGGATGTAGCCAAGGCGGATGAGGAGGTGCCGCGGGTACTTCTTGATCGCCGCTCGGTAGAGCTCCTCGGCTTTCTTCGGATTCCCGCCGAGCATCTGGGGCCTTGAGGCTTCGTACTGAGCGTAGAAGATCTCGCAGGAGTTGTGCTCGATCTTCGGAGAGCGGGCGCAGACGGTGTCGAAGAGGACCTTCACCTTCGGCACCTGAGAAACCAGCGCCACGTTATCTTTCTGGAGGTTGATGAGGCTGCCCCACGCCTGGGCGAGGTACATCACCGGGACGGAGTCCTCGTCGTCGAGCTCGGCTTTCAACTTCTTCGTGAGCTTCTCCTCATTCAGACCGAGGAGCTCCGAGCGCTTGATCCCTTTCTTCTCCAGGTACAACAGACCGTAGTCCAGGGCCCGGGTGTAGAAGTAGATGGCGTCTTTCTTCGCCTCGGACGCGTCGTTGCCCGCGAGCTCCTCGCCGAAGCTCAGGGTCTCGGGCACGGCGTAGGCATAGCCAGCGTAGCCCTTCACCAGGATCCCCAGGAGGGCCATGTTATCCGTATCCTGTTGCCACAGGAGCTCCATGAATTTCAGGTTGGCCGGCGCGGATTCTTTGAAGAATTCCCAATGGCCTTCCTTGGTTAAGGCCAGGGAGGATCGATTAAAAACTGGTGAGGCGGACCGGATGGTCCATTTTTGAACTGTGCTACAGGCCGAAAGTGCCAACAGCCCCATCATCAAGACTAAGTTCATATAATACCCTAACCCCTCAAAATTACATTTCAAATATATTAGCTTCCTCAATAACAAAGTAACAAGGGCCAATGATCGGAAATTTTTCCCTGTTCATGCGGGGTTATGGGGGCTTGTGTTATAATTGAACTATAGCAAGTTAGGACCTGTTTTAAGCTTTCTTAGGATTTGTCCGAAACTGTGAAATAAGTTTAATTTTCAGGAGTCCATTGTTGAATAATGCTCTATTGAAAAGTAACGCTTAGCCCTCCTTTCGTTTGACGTCTGAGGGTTTAAGCATAAAATGCTACCTAACCCGAGGATGCCTATATGAAGACAAAACAATCGATCAACTCAAATTTCATCAACCCACTGGATAAGACGCTCGCGACGGACAAGAAGAGAAAGAGCCTTCGTCCGATGCGCTCCATGGTCGCGGTGAGGAGCCTCAAGCCCTCTACTCCGGTCGCCACTTTGACCGTTGTTCGTGCGGAGGATTCCACCCCGGACCGCGAGCAGAAATGACGCTAGAAGTTTTTCTGAATGTCGTCTTTTAGTTTCTGCTGGATCTCGCCGAGGTTCTCCAACTGCTTTTTGTGAATCAACCCCAGGTACTTCTTCTTCAGGCCAAACACCGTATCCATCACCTCTAGGTACTGCTTCTTCAACTCCCGCATGCACAGGGGCTTCTGGTCCTTGGTGAGGGTCTTCCCCGTCGCGTCCGCGAGCTCCCCGGAGCAGATGAGCTTCTCCTCTTCGATGGAGTTCTCCACCGCCTTCACCGTCTGGTTGAACTTCTCCTCGAAGGTCGGCTCGTCCTTCACCTCGAGGCCCTTGAGCTCCCGCAGGAGCTCCGGGATCCGGGCGGCCCCGGTCTTCCCCGGCACGCTCCCCTCGGCGTCGAGGTCGGCGCGCGCGGAGACGCTGAGGAGGAGAGCTAGCGAGCAAAGCAGTTGAACCATGATGCCTCTTTCGGGAATTTAGCCGTTAGGAATTTTTCTGTTCGTTGGACGAAGGCGCTCAGAGGAAAGCCCACGACGTTGGAGTAGGACCCGTCGACCCGGGAGATGAACGTCAGCGAGGGGCCCTGGATCCCGTAGGCCCCGGCCTTGTCCAGGGAGTCCCGGGTGTCGAGGTAGGTTTCCATGAGCTCGGGGGAGATCCGATCGAAGCTCACCCTCGACTCCTCCACGAAGGAGAAGCCGTCTTCCGCGTTCCGGGAGAAGACCTTCACGCAGACCGCGGTGAAGACGGAGTGGGTCTTGCCGCTGAGCTCGGTCAAGAAGACCCGAGCTTCGTCCCGGTCCCGGGGCTTGCCGTAGATCTTCTTCTCGAGGCAGACGATGGTGTCGGCGGAGACCACGAAGAGCGGACTCTCCGGCGCTTCCTCGCGGAGCTTCTCGTACACGGCGCGGCCCTTCTTCTCGGCGATCTCGCCGGAGAAGCGCACCGGATCCGAAGCCGCGGATTCTTCCGCGACGTCGAGGGTGCGGATCTCGAACGGAATCCCAAGGTGACCGATGAGCTCCTTCCTCCGGGGAGAAGAAGACGCGAGGACGAAGCGTAGCTTAGAACTTTCCATTCCTGAGTACCCAGACGTAATATTGCAGGTCGCTCATTTCACGCACCTGCATCTTCTCATTAGTATAGCGCTTCTTGAGACCAAATAGATAGTGGTTAAGCGCCGACTGGTAGAGCTCCCGGGAGACGTCCCGGTCCACGACCTGGCCACTCGTCTCGAGCTTACTCAGGAGGTTCTCCATCGACTTCAGGTGGGTTGTCTCGATGCGCCGAGTGTACTCGGTCAGGAATTCGAAGCGGGTCTTCAGTTCGTCCTTCCACAGGTTGTAGCCGAACTGGGTCGCGAGGGCCTCCGGGAGGTAGTTCACCTTCATGATCGGCAGCGTGTACTTCTCCACCCAGAGTTCCCGGGCGAGCTCCACACTCTTGATCCGCTTCGTGAGGAGCTCCATCACCTCCAGGTGCCCGAGGTTCACCGTGGAAAGCTCGTAGCTCCGTCCGAGCACGTCCACCATGTGCCAGGCCTCCTCGGCGATGGGGATGCTTTCGGTTTTGACGTAGCCCCGGAGGTTCAGAGAGAACTCCTCCGTGGCCCGCTTGGATCGCTTCTTGAAGT
>SXUH01000018.1 GCA_005791855.1 Bdellovibrionales bacterium | reverse complement strand
GCTGCTGCTGGAGGGCCACCGCTGGAGGAAGGCCTTCGACCTCGTCGACGTCCGGGACCGCCATCTGATTGAAGAGCCGGCGGGCGTAAGGAGAGACGGACTCGAGGTACCGCCGTTGCGCTTCCGCGAACAGGGTTCCGAAGGCGAGGGATGATTTCCCGGAACCAGACACGCCGGTGAAGACCACCAGAGAATCTCTCGGGATCTTCACGCTGATGTTCTTCAGGTTATTTTCCCGAGCACCTTTGACCTCAACAAACCCTTTCTCAGTTTCCTTCTCCACACATAATTTTTGCAAAGACAAAAGCATTAGCCAATAACGCGAAGCAAGGTGCGCTGTGGCCCTCAAAACAGCTGACAATATGATACCGGTATCACACAAAAATTCTTAGGCGTGCATTAAGTACATAGTTTAATACACGAGCCGGTTGGTATGATAGTTGCTTGCCCGAGATTACCATGTATTCAATCAGGAGAATGTAAGCATGAAAACCTTAGGTGTTTTATGTAGCGTCGTCTTCGCGCTCAGTGCGACGACCGAAGTCTTTGCACAAAGAAGAGGCGGCGGTGAGCGTCCGTCAGGTCCCATCAGCCGGCCGTCCCCTTCGGAGAGAGTAGAGAGAAGATCCGAACCGACCCGATCGACTCCAACCCGCTCCGAGCCGACCCGCTCGTACCCGACTCGATCGGAGCCGACTCGGTCGGAACCGACCCGGTCATACCCGACCCGGTCCGAGCCAACCCGCTCCGAGCCGACCCGCTCGTACCCGACGCGTACCGAGCCGACTCGTTCTGAGCCGACCCGCTCTTACCCAACCCGCACGGAACCAACTCGTTCCGAGCCGACCACGACTCGAACAGAGCGGCCGAACAGGGAAGAAAGAAACGACCGAACTCAGCGTCCGGACACCACCGTCCGAACCAGCACGGACAACACCGGAAGAGCTCCTCGCGGACCGGTCTTCACTCCACGTCAGAGAACCAACGTACCGACGACCGGATCGACCATCCCGACCAGAACCCCACGGCCTCCGCGCTACAACCCGGGCCCGCGCCAGCCGCACTACCCGCGGATCGGGACTCGCATCAACGTCACCCACAAGCCGTACACGGCCCAGGCCCGCACGCGCTACGCAAGACCCCACGACTACCACTCGCGCGTGTACCGTCGCCACATCTACCGGTACTGGATCTTCGAGCCGGTTCGCTACGGCTACTACAACGGCTACTGGATGATCGACGACTATCCGTACTACGTCTACAACGGCTACCGGTAACGCTACAATACGGGGGAGATGTGCCAGTACGACCTCATCGACTCCCAGGACTACACCGTGGTGAAGACCTACCCGCTCCAGGCCTGCACCACCGGCTACGACACCTGCGCCCAGGAACGAGACGCGGCTAACGAGACCGCTGGCTCCATCCGCTACTACTGCGCCGAGCACGTGGAAGACGGACTCCAGAACACCAACACGAACGAGTACAGCTCGTCGCCGGTGGACATCTCCAGCGAGCAGCAGGCCTCCATCGACGCGTACCTGGAAGACAAGAGCTTCCTCGACATCTTCAACGACGGCTACAACTACGGCATCAACAGCTGCGTGGTGGTCGGCCTGATCGGGAACGAAGACGACTGCGACTACATCGTGAAGGTCGGCGCGGACGAAGAATGGTACCCGGAAGTAGATGGTTCTATCTGTTCTGATAACTCTGTTGCCGCCAAAATGGGTTGTGCCGTTGGCAGCGAAGAAGAGAACACAGGTTGCATTCTTCAGCGAGCCATTCAAGAAGGATATTGCCACTAACTACTAAGGCGAGGTCTCCGGGAAACCGGAGGCCTCTCCTTTCTTCCTAGTTCCCTTCCTGCTTCTTCTCTATCTCTTCCTCGTCCATGTTGAACTTCCGATTCTGCGCCTCTTCCTGGGCCTGCCGGCCCTCCGCTCCCGTGGTGCGGGAGCTGTACTGGCCATCTCTGTACGGGCCCACGTCGTAGTGGTCCCGGATCGCCATGGAGCCCTTGTTGACCTCCGACGCCGACGGGCCCGTGTCCGGGACGTTCGGGTCCTTGTCCGAGCTCATGAGGGTCGTCGACGAGGCGTCTTCCCCGGCCACGTCGTCGGAGCGGTTCCGGGTCATGCCGCTAGAATTGTAGGTGGGGTGGCCGATGGTCCCGGGGCCCGTGAGCCCCGTCCCGGTGGTGGTGGTGGCTTCGTTTTGAACGGACGGGTGCGCGCCGACGCCGCCGGGGGAGACGTGGGTCTGACCCTTCTGGGCGCTTCCAATAGCGCTGCCGGATCCCTGTCCCTGATCCTGCGCTTGAACGGAGAGTGCGAATCCGAGTGTGAGTAGTAGATATTTCATAAGATCCTCCTGAGTTTATCTTAGGAAAAGAAGGGAGGATTGAGATGCGAGGGGAGGTAAATTAAACCTTAAAATAAAAAACTTAAACGCTTGTTTAAATCGTCTGCTTGATATATTATTTAAACACTTGTTCAAATCAATTGTTTTAAATCTTGCAGGTGAAATATGATAATTCAGCTACTTAGAGTGCTGTCTCTCATGGTCCTTCTCCTACCGTGTTTCGGACAGGCCATAACTCTGGAAGACTATCTTACAGAAGTGCAGACCAAGAACGGTGGAGTGAAGGGAGTGAAGCTCTCTTCTGAAAGTAAGGAGCTCCGCCTCAGCGAAGGGTCGCTCTTTTTCAAGCCGTCCTTCTTCCTAACCGGCGAGTACTTCGACGACCGGCGACCGACCAACGCGCCGACCTTCCAGGGAACGCAGACCATCCGGCACACACTGCGGACGGGTCTGGCCCAGAACTTCCGCACCGGGACCAGGGCCACCGTCTCCTACAACTACTTCAACACCCAGATCAACGGCGCCAATCCCGCCTTCCTTCCGAACCGGCAGTTCATCGACGTGGCCCCGATGCTCGAGCTCAGCCAGAGCCTGTGGCGCAACTTCCTGGGCTCGGAGTTCGAGGCCAACGAAACCGTCGTGAAGGCCCAGGCCGAAGCCCAGAGCTTTCAGGAGCGCTTCACCCACAAGCAGCTCCTGCTCCAGGCGGAGAACGCCTACTGGCGCCTCTACTTCGCGCAGACGAGCCTGAAGGTGCAGAAGGAGAGCCTCGAGCGCGCCAAGCGGCTGCGGGACTGGAACGCCGGCCGGGTGCGGAGTAACCTCGTGGACTCCTCGGAGCTCCTCCAGGCCGAGGCGAACCTCCAGAACCGGGAGCTCGAGTACCAGGACACGCTCACCGAGATCGACTCGGCCCTCCGGGACTTCAACTCCATCCGCGAAGGCACCGGGGACGTGAACCTCGAGGGAACCAAGGGAAAGGACAGCAGCTACATCCTAAACGCGACCCTTCCGGCGAAGGCGAAGCTCCGGGAGGACGTCGTCGCAGCGATCGCCTCGCAGCGGGCGGCGACCGCGAACGCCCAGCTCGGGACCCAGAGGAACAAGCCGAACCTCGAACTCTACGGCTCCTACGCCATGAATGGCCGAGACGGCAAGAGCGCCGCCGACGCCTACGACATGGCGGCGACGGCGACCAGACCCACCTCCGTCGTCGGCGTGCGGTTCTCCACGCCGCTGGACTTCGGGGCCCTCGGGGACTACAAGCGCGCCTACGCCCAGGAGGTCGCGGCCTCGGAGATGACCTCCAAGCGCAAGATCTTCGAAGTGGAGCGGGAGTGGGAGCTCCTCTCCGAACGCTTTTCCAACTTCAAGACCCGGCTCAAGCTCTCCCGGGAGCTGGTGGCCATCCAGGAGAAGAAGCTCCTGGCCGAGAAGCGCCGGTACAACCAGGGGCGGACGACCACCTTCCAGGTGCTGCAGTTCGAACAGGACTTCGCCAACGCCCAGCTGCTGAAGCTCCGTAACGAACGGGAGCTCATCGCCGTCTACAACCAACTCAAGCTTTTCTCCGGAGCCGCAAATGAATAACGAGAATAAGACCGGCTTCTCCTTCGCGAAGCTCTCCATCCAGAGGCCCATCTTCATCACCTGCCTCATCCTCATCACGATGATCACGGGCTGGCTTTCCTTGAAATCCCTCCCGGTGGACCTCTTCCCGGACGTCACCTTCCCGGTGGTCACCGTGACCACTCCGTACCCGGGGGCGGGGCCCCGGGAGACCGAGTCCCTCATCTCGAAGATCTTCGAGGAGGAGTTCTCCACCATCTCCGGGGTGAAGACCATCCGGTCCGTCAACCAGGAAGGGGTCTCCATCGTCATCACCGAGTTCAACTTCAAGACCGACATCAAGTACGCCGAGCAACAGGTGCGAGACAAGGTGAGCTCGGCCCGGGCCAAGCTCCCGGATGACATCGAAGAGCCGGTGATCCGCAGAGTGGACCCCTCCGACCAACCGATCGTGACCATCGCCCTCACGGCGGACCTCTCCGAAGCCGAGCTCTACGACCTGGCCGACCTCACGGTGAAGCCCAAGATCGAACAGATCAACCAGGTGGGGCTGGTGGAGATCATCGGTGGCCGGCAGAGAGAAATCCGCGTCGACCTCGACCTGGGTAAGATGAAAGAGCGGCAGGTCTCTGCCATCCAAGTGGCCGACGCCCTCGGGAAGGCAGGTTCGAATATTCCTTCCGGGAAGATCGACGTGACCGCCAAGAAAGAAACCGTCTTCCGGACGGTCGGAGAGTTCCAATCTTTAAAAGAGATGGAGAACACCATCGTCCAGTTCATCGGCAACGACGTCCCGGTGGTCCTAAGCGACGTGGCCACGGTCCGCGAGGGCCTGAAGGACGAGAAGAGCCTGGGCCTGGTCAACGGGACGCGGTCGCTCTTCATCAACATCTACCGGCAGACGGGGGCGAACACGGTGGAGGTGGCCGATAACGTGGTCAAGCAAACCGAGCTCCTGAACAGCATCCTCGCCAAGGGGAAAGGCGCCGGGAAGCTCACCGTCGTGCGCGACGGCTCCAAGCCCATCAAGGACAACATCCTGGACGTGAAGGAATCCATCCTGATCGGGATCGTCCTCACCATCATCGTGGTCTTCTTCTTCCTCGGGTCGCTGCGCTCAACCCTCATCACGGGCCTCGCCCTCCCGAACTCCCTCCTGGGAGCGTTCATCCTCCTCGCGGCCGCGGGGTACACCATCAACGTCATGTCCCTCCTGGCCCTCTCCCTCGCCGTGGGCCTGCTCATCGACGACGCCATCGTGGTGCGGGAGAACATCTTCCGGCACCTGGAGATGGGTAAGGACGCGCGGACGGCGGCCATCCACGGGACCAACGAGGTGATGCTGGCGGTGATCGCCACCACCTTCACCGTGATCGCGGTGTTCGGGCCCATCGCCTTCATCTCCGGCGTCGTGGGGCAGTTCCTGAAGCAGTTCGGGATGACGGTGTGCTTCGCCCTCATGATCTCTCTCTTCGATGCGATCACCATCGCGCCGATGATGTCGGCGTACTTCGCCGGGAAAGTCGTGCCGCACGGGCAGGCTCACCAGGGGACTTCTCTCTACGACCGGACCGTGGGCCGGGTGATCAACTGGTTCAACCGCTTCCAGGACCGGCTCGAGGACTTCTACGTCCGCGTGCTGAAGGTGACTCTCTCGCACCCGCTGAAGATCCTCCTCGGCGGAGTGGTGATCTTCGTCCTGAGCATCTTCTCCCTGAAGTTCGTGCCCAAGACCTTCATCTCCGCCCAGGACCAGGGGGAGTTCTCCGTGAGCATGGACCTCCCGCCGGGGACCTCGCTCCACGAGATGGAGCGCGTGGCCCTCGAGGTGGACAAGGTCATCCGCTCCCACCGGGAGATCGCGGTGAGCGTGCTCACCGTCGGAACCAAGGAGGGGGAGGCGAACAAGGCGAACTTCTACGTGCGCCTGATCCCGACCAAGGAGCGCAAGCTCAACACCATCCAGATGAAGGACATCCTCCGGAAGGAGCTCGCCCCCTTCGACTACGCCAACGTCAAGGTCGGGGACTTCGACCAGGTGGCCGCCGGGATGCGGCCCTTCAACGTGAACATCCAGGGCAACGACGAGAAGGAACTCGAGAAGGTCGCCACGGCCGTCTTCACCAAGATGAAGACCCACCCGTCGCTCACCGGCGTGGACCTGAGCTACAGGCCCGGGAAGCCGGAGTTCCAGGTGATCCCGGACCGGCTGAACGCCGAGCGGCTCGGCGTCTCCACCAACATCCTCGGACTCGAGCTCCGGACCCTGATGGAGGGCCAGACCCCGGCCGTGTACCGGCTCGCGGGGGAGGAGTACGACATCCGCGTGCGCCTCAAGGAAGACCAGCGGAACCTGCAGCGGCGGTTCAACCAGATCGCCATCCCGAACATCAACAACCGGCTCATCCCGCTGCCGAACGTGGTGAAGGGCGTGGAGACCACCGGGCCCGCCAACATCACCCGCCAGGACCGCGCGCGGTACTACCAGATCTCCGCCGACATCGCCCCGGATGGCCCGGGCATGGGTGGGGCCATGGAAGAGGTGGGACGGATCTTCAGAGAAGACGTGAAGCTCCCGGAGGGCATGAGCTACAAGTTCGCGGGCCAGGCAGAGAACTTCGGCGAGATGATCGGAAGCATGGCCGTGGCCTCGGGTCTGGGGATCATCTTCATCTACCTCGTGCTCGCCTCGCTCTACGAGTCCTTCATCACTCCGTTCACCATCATGCTGGTGCTCCCGCTGGCCATGTGCGGGGCCTTCTACGCGCTCTTCCTCACCGGGGCGAGCCTCGACCTCTTCTCGATGATCGGCTGTATCATGCTCCTCGGGGTGGCGACGAAGAACTCCATCATCCTGGTGGACTACACCAACCAGCAGGTGGGTGAGGGCATGGGCCTGCGTGACGCGATCCTTCTGGCCGGGAAGAACCGGCTGCGGCCCATCCTCATGACCTCCTTCGCGCTCATCGCCGGGTTCATCCCCATCGCCATCGGGCTGAACGAAGCCTCCAAGCAGCGCACCTCCATGGGGATCGCCCTCATCGGTGGCCTCGTCAGCTCGACGGTGCTAACCTTGGTCATCGTCCCGGCCGCCTACGTCTACATCGAACGGTTCCGGACCTTCACCAACCGGATCTTCGCCAGGGTCACCGGCGCGGACCTGGGCCAGCACAAAGGAGTCGACTGATGGATCCGCAACTCACCGAGCTCGACACCAAGCAGCGGATCATGGAGGTGGCCATCCACCTCTTCGCCGTCAAGGGCTACGACGGGGCGTCCATCCGGGAGATCGCCCGCATCGCCAACGTGAACGTGGCCTCCCTGAACTACCACTTCAAGTCCAAGGAGAACCTCCGGCAGGAGATGATGGCCTACCTCATCTCCGAGTTCAAGGCCAAGATCAGCGACATCCCGCGGGTGAGGAACACCGCCGAGTACGCGGTGAAGGTCTTCGAGGCCATCACCGAGGACAGCAACAAGTGCCTGAACCAGTTCAAGGTCATCCTCGAGAGCGACGAGAATTCCTGCGACACCGAACCGTACCCGATCGGCTTCGAGCAGTTCTCCTCCTACCTCGCCACCGACCTCGGGCCCCGGGTCCCGGAGGCCGAGCGGCTGTGGCTGGTGAACATCGTCTTCTGCTACATCATCCACATCTCGGTGATGTCCTCCACCTCCGTCGGGAAGAGGAGCATCGAGAAGTTCTTCCCGAAGAAGCGCGCGTCCATTCCGGTCTACATTTCGCAGCTGGTTGACACGTTGATCAGGGACCTGAACAACCGGTACTCATAAGATTACCCAAAGTTCCACCTGCGCGCGCCCGGCGGGGTTTGAACTGCGCGCGCCCCATCGGCTATAGTAGGGTGGTGGAGGACGCTATGGAAAGTACCCGACCCAGTGAAGCCGAAAGGATGCTCTCGAGCTTCCTTGCAGAATACGTCGAAGAGATCCCCGACTACACCAACGTCCCCATCGAGGACTCCGGGATCCTCACCGAGTTCAACAAGTACCCGCTGGGACTGACGCACTTCGAGGACCTCTACGACACCATCTTCTACTCGAACCTCATCGCCAAGGCGATCGACCTCGCCCGGGACCCCCGGCTCATCATCGACTGCGGCGCCGGGAGTAGCATCCCCACGCTGCTCGCGCTGAAGAAGGCCAGCCGCTCGGACATCCGGATCATCGCCGTGGACATCGACCCCGAGGCGAAGGTGGTGGGACGGAGGAATGCCGAGGCGCTGGGGCTCGCGGACCGCTACACCTTCTTCGAGAAGCCGATGGAAGAGATCCTCGAGAGCGAAGTGGTGCGGGGCCAGCGGACCCTGCTCGTCTCCAATCCTCCCTACATCCCGGCGCCGGACTCCGTCACCGACCACTCCATGGTCCCCGTCAACGGCGGGGAGGACGGCTCCCGCTACCTGCTCGACATCCTCTCGCAGTACTACCCCGCGGGGACGACCCTCGCGCTGCTCTGGGGCTCGCTCACCAGTCCCCTGGAGGTCCTCCCGCTCATGCGGGAGCGCTTCGAAGTCCTCCACGTGGACGCCGTCCGCATCCACTTCGGAAAGTACACCAAGGACCCCGTGATCCACGACCACCTCCTTCGGCTCCGCCGGGAAGGGAAGGTGGTCTTCGACGGCGACCGGGAAGCGGGCGAGTCCCAGCTCGTCCTCGGAACCATCATCAGGGCCAAGGATCGACGCTCGTGACCCCGCCCAGGCTCCCCGTGTTCTACGTCTCCCATGGAGGAGGCCCATGGCCCTGGATGCCCGAGATGCGATCCTACTACCGGGAGACGGAAGAGGGCCTGGCCCGGATCGGAAAGGAGCACGCCCCGAAGGCGGTGCTGATCATCTCCGCCCACTGGGAGGAGCGGGACTTCACCGTCTCTTCCTCTCCGCGGCCCCGGATGATCTACGACTACGGAGGCTTCCCCGCGGACACCTACCAGATCAAGTACGAAGCCCCGGGACTCCCCGAGCTCTCGAAGAGAGTCGTGGACCTCGCCGCGAGCTCCGGCATCCGGGTCACCGAGGACCCGGCCCGCGGCTTCGACCACGGGGTCTTCGTCCCGCTCTTCTGCATCTACCCCGAGGCCAGCGTGCCCGTGGTCCAGCTCTCCATGAAGAAGGGCTACTCGCCCGCGGAGCACTTCGCCCTCGGCGCCAGCCTCGAGCCGCTGCGGGCGGAAGGAGTGCTGATCCTCGGAAGCGGGGTGAGCTACCACGACCTCCGGAACTTCTTCCAGCCCTCGGCGGGCCCGGTCTCGAGGAAGTTCGAGCGCTGGCTCACGCAGACCATCGAGAGCGATCCGGATCAGCGCCGGGAGAACCTCCTCCACTGGGAGAAGGGGTCGGGAGCTCGGGAGGCCCATCCCCGGGAGGATCATCTTGTTCCGATCTTCGCCCTGGCGGGGGCCGCGGGGAGGGACCCCGGGAAGCGGATCATCCTCGACCACACCTTCGGAGTGGACATGGCGAGCTACCGCTTCGGGGGAGGAAAACTTTGAGAAGGTAGATCATGGCGAACCTTGGGAATCATTCTAGAGATAAGGAGGGAGGCGGGTCAGGCTTCTTCCGCTACTTCCACGCGCTCCCGACTCCCGTACTGGTCCTCGGGGCCGACTTCCGCATCACCGAGTACAACCAGAACCTGCAGGGGCTCCTGGGGCCGCCGGCTTCGGACTTCAGGGGGGAGAGCTTCTTCGACGTCTTCGAAGGGGCCATCGACGACTCCTCGACGCTGAAGCTTTTGGGCCTCGTGCTGAAGAACAAGCAGAGCCTCGAGCTTCCCCGGCTGAGCCTCCACACCTACCACTTCCGGCCCCTGTGCTCGCCGGTGCTCTCGGAGGACAGTGCCGTGGAAGGAATCCTCATCGTCTTCGAGGACATCACCAAGCTCAGCGACGCCTCAGAATTCTCCGCCCACGAGCTCAACCTCATCGCCAACTCCGTCCCCATCCACCTCAACCACCTGGATGCGGCCGAACGGTTCGTCTTCGTGAACAAAGAAGTCGAACGCTGGTGGGGGCTGGGGCGCCAGCAGATCCTCGGGAAAACCATCCGGGAGCTCGCCGGAGAGGAAGCCTACAAGCAGATCGGGAAGCACATCCGAGAAGTCCTCTCCGGGAAGACGGTGTCGCACGAGCACACCTTCATCAGCGCCGACGGAAAAGAGGGAATCTTCAAGAATACCTACATCCCCGAGCTGGGCCCGGAGGGGCAGGTCCAAGGCTTCGTTGCGATAGGAGCGGATATTACGGAGTTGAAAATCAACGAGACGAACTTCCGACTCCTAGCAGATTCGATGCCTCAGATCGTCTGGACCGCCGATCCCGATGGCTTCGTCGACTACTACAATAAGCGCTGGTATGACTTCACCGGCCTACCGGAGGGGTCTACCGGTAACGAACTCTGGGCCCAGGTGCTCCACCCGGATGATGCGGAAAAGTTGCATGAGACCTGGACCCGGGTGCTCAAGACGGGGGAGGCCTACGAGACGGAGTTTCGAGTGAAGAAGGTACGGACCGGCGAGTACCGCTGGCTCCTGTCCCGGGCCCGGTCGGTCCGAGATTCCCAGGGCAAGATTAAGAAGTGGTACGGGTCCAACACGGACATCCACGACCACAAGATCCTCATGCAGAACCTCGAGAAGGAGAAGGAACTCCGCGAGCGCTTCGTCTCCTCCCTGTCCCACGACCTGCGCACCCCGCTCACGGCCGCCAAGATGAGTTCGCAGATCCTCCGCCGGCGATCCGCTCTCGGGGAAGCCGAGCTGAAGCTCCTCTTCCGCATCGAAGAGAACATGAACCGGGCCGACCGGATGATCCAGGACCTCCTGGACACCAACCTTTTGAAGATGGGCCAGAAGATTCCCCTCAAACTTTCCGACTGCCACCTCACCGCCGTCATCCAGGGCGTCCTCGACGAGTACTCGACCCTCCACGGGGACCGGTTCGTCTTCGATCCGGGTCAGGAGCTCCAGGGGGCCCTCGACTGCGACGGTGTCCGCCGGCTGGTCGAGAATCTCCTCAACAACGGTCTGAAGTACGGGAGCCACAACTCTCCCATCACCGTGAGGCTCACGCGGGTCGCGGAGTCCGCGCGCATCGAAGTCCATAACTTCGGCAACCCCATTCCGCTGGAGGACCAGCCGGAGATCTTCAGCCCCTACCGTAGAACGGACGCGGCCCAGGGCGGGCACCACCGGGGCTGGGGCATCGGGCTCAGCCTGGTGAAAGGTCTCGCGGAAGCGCACGGTGGGACGGTCGAGCTCACGAGCTCTGCGGAAACCGGAACGTCGTTCATCGTCACCCTTCCCTTAAACCCAGGGTGAGGCCCGGGCTTACTGGCAGGTGTCGTTGCCGACCCAGTGATCCGGAAGGGGCCTTGAGTCCACCACCCCGGCGTCGTCCAGGAAGACTTCCAGCACATACTCCCGGTCCTCCTTGATCCCCAGGGGAGAGTAGAGGCACATGCCGCTGGCGCAGACCCGGTAGTGGTGCATGACCAGGGAAATGTCCTGGGCGACGAATTCTTCTTTGTCTTCGAGGTAGACGGGAGTGTCCCGCGGAACGGGAGTGCCGCCGCACAGGTCGTGGAGGTCCGCGATCCGCAGCTGCGTACCGGTGAGGTTGACGATTCGAATGGAGGCAGCTTCGGCGGCCGTGGTGAGGAGTGCCAGGAAGAGGGCGGGGACGAAGATTTTTTTCATTGAAACCTCTCCCCATACGTTTCAGTAGGTCGGGGCGTCGGTGGGCCCTTCCCAGATCTCCTCGGGCCTTGGATGCTGGGCGAGCTTCCCGATCTGCGAGTCCATGGCCCGGACGAGCTTGTCGACGGCGCCGTCGAGGGCCTGGTGGACGGTGTCTTCGTTGTGGTGGACGACGAGGGGTTTGAGGTGCGCGACCTTCACTTCGATCAGGCAGCGCTTGTCGTCTCCGCTGCCGACCTTCGTCCCGTTCTCATCTCCTACGTGGACTTCGATCCGGGTGATCTGTCCCTTGTACCGGTCGAGGGCGGAGGTCAAGACCGTGCTCACGTAGCGGTTGAAGTCGCTGCTACTGTGGATATTTCTGTCCGTGCTAACTAGGATGTTCATGGGGCCTCCTGGGCTTGAGATGAACCGGAGGGGGAGGAATGCCCCCTCGGAGTCCTGGCCCTGGTGGTAAGTTATAAGGATCAGGACCGTCGCCTGTGAAAAGAGCAAGCCCAGGGCCATTCTATAACGCGAGATTTAGTGTAAGTTTTTCAGTCTTTTAGGGTTTCCCTCGTTTTCCATGAGCGTTCGGAGAAAATAGCCCTACATCGCTCACCAACTGGAGCTTCCCGTGAAACCGTGCCTAAGCCTTTTGCTGCTCTCCCTGTTATTCCTCAGCACTGCCTGCGGACAGAAGTCCAAGAGCTCGAAGAAGGTCACCAAGATCACCGAGGAGCAGATCCAGTACGTGATGGACAACCAGTTCATCGACTGCGCCTCCATCGACGGCAGGGCCTGCCCCAACGGGATGGTGCGACTGCTGATCCTCAACAAGGAAAACGCCGAGAAGTCCGGAGTCTGCTCGGGCTTCATGGTCGGGCCCACGACGATGGTCACCAACCACCACTGCATCAAGAGCCAGAAGGTGTGTGACAACACCTACCTCGTCATCCACCAGGACCGGACCTACACGAAGAACCGCTGCAAGACTCTCCACTACACCAACCAGGACACCTCCAACGAAAACGACGTCCGTAAGAAGATCGACGTGAGCATCGTGGAGGTCGAGACCCCGTACGACGGGGAGGTCTTCAGTCCGGCGCCCGCCAAGGCCGTCCTGGGCGACCAGCTCACGGCCTGGGTCGTGGACCAGACCGGGCTCGATCGGAAGGACAAGAAGGAAGTGAACCTGCACGAATTCCGGATCACCGAGTTCAAGTGCCAGGTCGGGGACTCGAAGGGGTTCGGTTCCACCGTTCTCATCAACTGCCCCATCATCCCCGGGAACTCCGGCAGCCCTGTGTTAAACGCTGACGGGAAGGTGGCAGGAATGATCTGGGGAACCGAAGGCCAGGAATTCAAACCCTACCTCGAACTCAGTAAAAGAAGGGCCTTGAAGCACCGAGCGCTCATGACCGAGCTCGAGCACTTCAAAGAGCACATGAAGTAAGACCTTGTGATTTCCACTCCCGCGGACTAAAATTCTTGTTATTTTCGCAATGACAGGAAGAAGCCATGAACGTCTTGGAGCTTGCAAAACAAGTCATCGACATCGAGATCGAAAGCCTGAAGAATCTCTCCCTCCGCCTGGACCACCGCTTCGAAGAAGCGGTCGGGATCATCAGAGAGTGCCAGGGCCACGTGGTGGTCATCGGCATGGGGAAGTCCGGCATCATCGGCCGGAAGATCGCGGCGACCTTCGCCTCCACGGGGACCCCGTCTTTCTTCGTGCACCCGGGGGAAGCCTTCCACGGAGACCTCGGGATGATCAAGCCCGGGGACGTCGCCCTCCTCATCTCCTACAGCGGGGAGACGGAGGAGCTCCTGCGGCTCTTCCCGTTCTTCGACTGGCAGAAGAATAAGACGATCTCCATCACGGGGAAGATGAGCTCGACCCTCGCCCGGCACACCGACGTCGCCCTGGACATCTCCATCCTGCGGGAAGCCTGCAGCAACAACCTCGCACCCACCAGCTCCACCACGGCGACCCTGGTCCTGGGAGACGCCCTGGCCGTGACCCTCTCGTCCTTGAAGAACTTCCAGCCCGAAGACTTCGCCCGGTTCCACCCGGGGGGGAACCTCGGGCGGCGGCTACTGACGAAGGTCAAGGACGTCATGCACACGAAGAATCTGCCGGTGTGCTCGCCGGACTCAAGGTTCCTGGACATCGTCCGAACAATGACCGTAGGGAGGCTGGGCCTCACCCTCATCATGGACGGGGAGAAGTTCGTGGGCCTCATCACCGACGGCGATCTGCGGAGAGCGCTGGAGCGGTTCGAGGAACCCATGAAGCTCGTGGCGAAGACCTTCATGACCACGTCCCCGAAGACGGCCGATCCGGAGGAGCTCCTAGCTCCGGCGGAGAAGCGGATGAAGGAGGCCAAGCTCGGCTCGCTCATCGTCCTCGACGGTGCCCGGACCCCGGTCGGTGTCCTGCAAGTTTTCGACGGAGGCTAGTGGTTGGAACGCAAATTCGCTCTCTTCGTTCTCCTCCTGGGGGCCCTCGGCTGCGGACTGGAAAAGGTTCCCCGCTTCGTGAAATCCCTCCGCTCCACCGATCCCTACACGCTCAAGCTCTCCTCGGGGAACTTCCGGCTCACGGTGACCGATGCTCCCTTCAGCTACGACCTGATCCGCTCCGCCTTTCTGACGATCTCGAAGGTCGAGGTCAGAACCGCAACCGGTGAGAGCAGGAGCATCCTGTCTTCACCCAAGTCCTTCGACCTCATCCCGCTCCGCTACGGGAGAGTTCTGGTTCTTGCCTCGGACAAGCTTCCCGCCGGGAGCTACAGCGAGGTGAAGCTCTCCTTCTCCACGGCGACGGTGGTGCTCACAAACGGCAAGAGGTTCGAACTGCGCGTGCCGGCCGGGGCTTCCTCCGGCGTCACCGTCCCCACCCGTCCCGCCATCACCGTAACGGATGACACGACCGCGGACCTCCTGGTGGACATCGACCTCAGTCGAACCTTCCTTCCCCTGGGCGACACCTCCGACGTGGAGGGGGTCACCGGGTTCACCTTCTTCCCGGTCCTGAGGTCCGCGGACGTCGCGACCTGCGGGGCCCTCGGGGGCCAGGTCTTCTCCAACCGCGGGACCATCCTCGGCACGGACGACGTACCCCTCGCGGGGGTCATCGCCGAGCTCACCACGGGAAGCCAGTCCATCACCGCGGTCTCCGAAGAGGACGGCGTGTTCCAGTTCCTCTGCCTCCCCGAAGGGACGTACAGCTTAAAGTACAAGGCGAGCGGCCACAGAGACAGCACTCCCGTCAGCGTCGAGATCAGGGCCGACGAGCTCACCACCAATTCCGGCACGCTGATCAAAGATCCGTAGATAACAGATCAGCCCGCTGGAGTATCAAAACTAGTACTTAAGAAAAATTTGCCATCTTATAAAGCACCGCGATAGGCGTTATTTTTAGGGAATCATCTCGATCATCAAGAGGATTCTCCATGGGACGTCTGCTGCCAGTCTTCATCTTCCTTTCCCTTTCCGTCAATGTCTTCGCAGCAAAAACAGAAATCGAAGGAACGGTCGAAGTGATGGTCGTGGACAACCTCGACGGAACCTCGGAGGTCTCCGCCAGCCTCATCGAGGCGAAGTCCCACAAGCGGATCCGGATCAAGCCCAAGCACCAGGACCTTCTCAAGGGCTACGTGACGGGCCAGAAGCTCAAGATCAAGGGCGTCCTGCAGGCCGAGGAGATTACCATGGATGGTGCGGAGGCCGTCTCCGTCGAGGCCCTGGAGACCGAAACCGGGGCCGGCAACGAAGTCGAGAAGAGAATCCTGAGCGTCATCGTCGACTTCCAAGACGCGGTCTCCTCCATGGCCTCCGCGGATCTCCCGGGAATCCTCACCGGCACGGCCCAGCACTTCAAGGAAGTGACCTTCGGGAAGATCGTCATCAACAACGACGCCGACGCCGACGGGGCCCCGGACATCCACCGGGTGCAGATCCCGAACCTCGTGGCGACCCCCGGGTGCACCTCCAGCACCTACATCGACTGGCGGGACAACGTCATCGAGATCCTGCGGCAGCGGGGCGTCTCCCTCACGCCCTACACCAACCTCGTCATGTACCTGCCCGAAAGTGTCAACTGCACCTGGGCGGGAGTGGGGTACGTGGGGAGCCTGCGCTCGAGCAACGTCATGTACTCGTGGGTGAAGAAGGAGAGCACGCCGTCTCCCCGGGTCACCGTCCACGAGCTGGGCCACAACATCGGCATGCGCCACGCGGGCAAGGACGTCGACAACAACGGCATCGCCGAGAACGAATACTCCGATTCCTCCTGCTTCATGAGTAGCTACCTCCGCGGGGCCAATGGCCCGCACCTCATCGAGCTCGGGGCCTTCGAGGACCACGACCATTCGGTCAAGGAGATGACCGCGAGGGAAGAGACCTTCAACATCGCCGCCACCGACGTCCTTCCCTCGAGCACGCTCTTCCCCCAGGTGATCAAGGTCATCAAGAAGGTCACCTCCGCCACCCAGACGAGCCACTTCTTCCTTTCCTACAAGCGGGGGACCCAGGTGGCCGACCGGAACCTCCTGAGCGCCTACAAGGTCGGCGTGAGCATCCACTCGCAGACCCAGAAGGGCGCGGAGACCTTGTACATCGATACCCTGGCTCCGGGGGAGGAGTTCGTGGACGCCGCCGGCGTGGCAGTGAAGATGATCTCCAAGAGTGCTGACGGTAGCGCCGTCCGGGTCTGGGCACGGCAGCTCGACCCCCTCTGCGTCCTCGCGGCCCCGACCATCACCACCACACCGGTGGAGCTGTTCATGAATAGCTCCGCCACCGCTTCCGTGACTATCAAGAACAATAACTCCGCTTCCTGCCGGACCGGCGTCTTCGACCTCCGGGTGACCTCGAACCCCGCCGTCGCGGCGTCGGTGGTGGAGAAGATCGCCATCGCCCCGGGCCAGTCGGCCGCGACCAGCGTGGAGCTCGCGGCGGCCGGGACCGTCGGGACCTTCGACCTCTCGGTGACCGCGGTGGAAGGGATCGACGGCAGCCTGTCCCGGTCCCAGGCCCTCCCGGTGTCGGTGAAGTCGATCTACCCGGAGCCGGCGACGGAACTCACGAGCAGCGTCGGAACCTCGGGCCTCACGCTGAGCTGGACGGCCTCCGTCTCCTCATCGGTGGTGAGCTACAAGGTCTTCCGCCGGCTCTACGGAAGCACCTCCTTCGTGCTCCAGGCGACGGTGGCCGGGACGAGCTACTCCCAGGCCCTCCCGACGAAGCAGGCGACCTACTACGTTCGGGCGGTGAACGCTAGTAACTACAGCTCGGCCCCTTCGAGCACCGTGGTCTACACTCCGGACTCGACCATCCTGGCCCCGACCGGGCTCTCCAACACGACGACGAGCTCGGACCTCACGCTGAGCTGGCAGGCCTCTTCTTCTTCCGTGGGAGTCTCCGAGTACAAGGTCTTCCGGCGCGCCTTCAACGAGGAGGCCTTCGCGGAGGTCGGAACCACCAAGACCCTTTCCTTCACGCAACCCCTTCCGACGACCAAGGTCTTCTACCGGGTGAAGGCCCAGGACGTGTACGGGAAGGTCTCCGAGTTCTCCGTAGATTCGGTCTACACTCCGGCCTCGACGATCGGAGCACCGACCGGAGTCTCGAGCTCGGTGAGCGCTCCGAACCTACGCATCAGCTGGAACGCGGCCCCGGCCTCCGTGGGAGTCGCGCGCTACCTCGTCCTCCGCAGGAACTTCAACGCCAGCACCTTCACCCAGATCGGGACCACGGCGGAGCTCGCTTTCTCGGAAGCGCTGCCGACCGTGAAGGCCCACTACCGGATCAGGGCCCAGGACGTCTACGGGAAGATCTCGGAAGACTCGCTGGAAACCGTCTACACCCCGGACTCGACCGTCCAGGCACCGACCAACCTCGCGAGCACCGTGGCCAGTCCGAACGTGAGCGTAAGCTGGGCGGCGGCGGCGTCATCGGTCGGGGTAGAGCAGTACCTGATTTTCCGAAGAAAGTACACCGAGACCACCTTCACCCAGGCCGGGACGTCCCGGAGCTTGAACTTCACCGAGACCCTTCCGACCGTGAAGGTCTTCTACACTGTGAAGGCCCAGGATCTCTACGGTAAGGTCTCGGATGCGTCGGCCGAGGTGGCCTACACCCCGGCCTCGACCGTCTCCGCACCCACTGGGGTCTCCACCAGCGTGGCCAGTCCGAACCTCACGGTGAAATGGTCCGCCGCCACCTCGTCGGTGGGCGTGGAGAAGTACCTGGTCTTCCGGAGGGGCTACACCGAAGACACCTACGTCCAGGCAGGGGAGACCTCCACCCTTTCGTTTACCCAGCCGCTTCCGAGCGTCCGATCCTACTTCAAGGTGAAAGCCCAGGACGTCTATGGCAAGGCCTCGGCGTACTCGAACTACGTGACCTACACGCCGCCGTCGACGCTGACGGCGCCGACCAACCTCACGATCCGAGT
>SXUH01000162.1 GCA_005791855.1 Bdellovibrionales bacterium | reverse complement strand
GACTCTTCGAAAGTTAGAAACAGTGTTCCTTTGAGCTGGGCAAGAAAACTAACGATTAATCGTTCGTTGGTTTGAACTTCCGATACCTTAGTGATCTCTCCTCCAGAGTTCATGATAGCAAAGGTGCAGGTTTGCGAATGTGCGTCTAATCCAATAAAGTGTTGCATAGGTGTCTCCTCTCTTTTTTTAGGAGTTATACTTCCTCATGGCCTTAGAGGTCCAGAAAACTGCTGTCCCTAGAGGACAAGGCTCAGTTTTTAGGAGAGGAGTTCACCTGCTTAATTTACGGGATCACAACCTACGCCGGAGCATAAAAACCTTCGGACCGGGAGCTAGGCCGTCTTCCTGAGCTTGCTCTTCACCCAGGGGACCAGCATCGGGAGGATCGAGACGAAGATCACGCCGAAGATCACGATGTGGAAGTTGCGCTTCACCACGGGGAGGTTTCCGAAGAAGTGGCCCGCGAGGACGAAGGTGAAGACCCAGGCGACGGCGCCGGAGATGTTGAAGAAGACGAAGCGGGAGTACTCCATGCGGCCGATGCCGGCGACGAAGGGTGCGAAGGTCCGGGCGATGGGAGCGAAGCGAGCGGCGATGATGGTGAAGCTGCCCCACTTGGCGTAGAAGTCCTGGGTCTGGACGAGGTACTGTTTCTTGAAGAAGCGATTCTCCCGCTCGAAGACCTTCGCGCCGAGGTATTTCCCGATGTGGTAGTTCACGGTGTCCCCCAGGATTCCGGCGACGGTGAGGGAGACGAGGATGAGCCAGAGGTTGAGGCCATCACCGAGAGCGGTGAGCGCGCCGACGGCGAAGAGCAGGGAGTCTCCCGGGAGGAAGGGGGTCACCACCAGGCCGGTCTCGCAGAAGATGATGAGGAAGAGGATCACGTAGATCCACGGGCCGAAGAGCGTTATCCACGACAGGAGGTGCTGGTCGAGGTGGAGGATGATATCGACGAACTGGGTCATTGCTTGTGTCCTTTAAAGAGGTGCCAGAGGTTGACGAAGAGGATGAAGCCGTTGGTGATGACGATGGGCCAGGCGACCCCGAGGAGGAATCCGTAGGTCACGAAGCACACGCAGCCGATGGAGTTGATGAGCCGGAGCTTCAGGACGTCCTTCATGAGGAACGAGGCCATGAGGAGGGCCGAGGCGACGTAGCCTACTAGTTCGGTAGAATTTATGGTGTGCTCCAGGTATGATCCCCTAGATTTTAGCTGCGATTCCCGATTATAGAAACCCAAAAAGCGGTAATTTTTTCATTCGCCTTGGGGATCCGGGTGGCAAGTACTACAACGAAGAAAAAGGATTCCCATGAGCACCGTTCCCGTCCCGACCCCCAACGCCTTCCGCGTGACCCTCACCCTCGACTACCCGGCGTCCCGGATGGACAACGTCCTCCTGAAGGCCCTGCGGGAGCAGGATGAGAACGAGGAGCTCAAGAACATCTCGCGGGCAGCGCTCAAGGAGCTGTTCCTGCAGAAGAAGATCCTGATCAAGGGCCAGCGGGCGAAGTCGTCGTCGGCCCTCGCCAAGGGAACGACCTACGTCGACATCCTCGGCTTCTAGGTACCGGCGATCCCGTCGTGGGGTCGCCGGCGTCCCTCCCCTACAGGTCGATGAAGTTCATCTCAAACTCGTGGCGGCTCCTGGCGCAGAAGACCGGTAAGGTCAGTCTTCCGTCCAGCACCACCGGCTGCTGGGTCACGCAGAGGTTCGGGATCTCGAAGCTCTCCTTCTTCCGGGCGGTCATCACGTCGATGTAGCTGGTGTTGATCTTCGTCCCGTCCACGATCTGGAGCGACGTGCTCCGGTGCGTGAGGTTCACGACCGACGCGATCAGGTCCTGGGCCGTGAGGAAGTCGAACCGGTCCACCAGGGACTTCTTCTTCGAGACGAGGGCCCCGGTGAGGTCGTGCTCGAGGTAGATGAGGTTCTGGAAGGACCGCAGGATGGTGACGTAGCCCGTGTCGGTCTTCGTCGTCCCGAGGATGTCCATCATCGGATCGAAGACGTCGTCCTGGGAGAACCGCAGCTTCACTCCGCTCAGGACGTACCCGCGGTACTCGTAGGGGGTGAGGTAGCTCTGGATCACGTACTCGTTGGAGTTCGCCACCTTCTGCCGCCGGCTCCCCAGGAGGAGGAGGTCGTCGAGGTTCGCCCAGCTCGCCTGCTGCGTCTTGAGATCGACCCAGGCCGTCTTCTGGCCTAGCCGCACGAGCAACCGGTCTTCCACCGCGAAGAACACGTCGTAGGCCGGGAGGTAGCGAAGGCCCAGGGACTTCACCCACTGGGCGGGGTCCTCGAGGAGGTAGACCTGGTAGGCCCAGGCGTTGTCCTTCTGCTCGGGTCGCAGTTCGTAGAGGTGCGGGGCCTTCGAGCTCTGGTTGCTCGCCCACGGGTCCTCGGAGGGAACGGTGAGGCCCACGTTCAAGAACCGGAGCACCGGCGGGAGGTCCTTCTGGCGCCGGACCTCGAAGTCCGAGTAGTTGATGGTGGTGAGGGTCGGCTTGAACCTCACCGACGGGTAGACGTCCTTGGCTCGGACGTCGAGGAACTGGTACTTGAGGTAGGTCTTCTCGCACACGCTCTCGACCATGATCTCGTTGGTTTTGTCGCCGACGAGGTCGAGCTGCCACATGCGGAGGAAGGTGCAGTTCTCGCCGAAGGAGATCTGCCCCTGGTAGGTATCCTTGAGGTAGATCTTCGGGTCCTTCATGCCGGTGATGTAGTAGATCGGCTGGGCTTCCGAACCGCCGAGGGTGTTCAGGGTCATGAAGCGGCTGACGGCGCCGGTCTTGGTCTTGAAGACCAGGAGGTCTTCCTGCCGCACGGAGATGGTCTCTCTCGCGGCCTTGAGTTTCTTCTTCACCTTGAGCTTGAGGCTAAGCTCCTGGCCCTCGAACTTCAGAACACAGACGAGGTCGTTCACCGGACCGGCGAGCTCTCCGGCGAACTCCAGGGTCAGCGCTTCGCCGGAGTTGATCGCCGGGAGGACCTGGGTCCCGGACACGCGGGCCCCGTCGCAGAGGAAGCTAACCTCCGTGGAGGTCTTCTTGTCGAGCCAGAAGTTCTTGAAGGGAATGGAAACCGTGAAGTCCTCCTCCCCATCCAGGATGATCCCCTGGAGGGTCTTCACCAGTGGGAAGACGAAGGAAGACTCTTTCGCAGAAAGTGCCTTATCAAGGTGGAACATCCCCCGGAGACTCGAGCCACTCTTCGGAATATCCGAAGCCTTCATCAGTCGTGAGTAGAGGTGATCCCGGTTCGCTTCCGGGTACACTCCTCTGAGGACCGCCATGGCAGCGGAGATGAACGGAGCGGCCTGGGACGTACCGTTCTTGAAGTCGTACCCCTTCCGGCTGATGTGGAGGGGTGCCACGAGGAACGGGATCGTGCTGAGGATCTTCTCCCCCGGAGCCGCGAGGTCGACCTGCGTTCCCCAGTTGGAGAACCGCGCGACCTCTCCGTTGGCCCGGAGAGCACCCACGCAGATGACCCCTGCGAGCTGGCACGGGAAGATGCTCGCGCGCTGGGAGCTGTTCCCCGCGGCCGCGACGACGGCGACTCCCCTCTTCAGCGCTTCCCTGATGACCTCTTCCAGCTCGGCCGTCATGTAGGACTTGGGCCATCCGACACTCAGGTGGATGACGTCCGCGTTCCTCGAGAGCGCGTACCGGAAGGCCTTGATCAGGCGAGCGGTCAGGGACTCGTTCCCGGTGCTGGTGGTGCGGCCCTCGTCGGTGGCGAAGACTTTAAGCGGAAGGAACTTGTAGGACCCCTGGATGCCGCTTAGGACGGAGTTGATGACGCCGGTGACGTGGGTCCCGTGCCCGTCTTCGTCCTCGGTCCGGTTCGAGCCGGAGACGAAGTCCCAGCCAGCGCAGTCGCCCTTGTAGCCGTTCCCGTCCCGGTCGGCTTCGTTGTTCGGAGGGATGACCGTCCCCTCGAAGCACTCGACGGTGTTGTAGGCGATGTGCTTCTTGAGCTCCGGGTGGTCGACGTCGATCCCGCCGTCGATCACGGCGATGAGGATGTCCCTCTTCAGGACGACGGCCGGGATGCCGGCGCGGCCCCACTGCATCTTCGGAGACGCGGTGATGGTCTCGTCGTGGAGGTCGTCGATGCTGATCAGGAGGCGCTGGTTCGTCGGGTTGAGGTACCAGCGGTGCTCGTCCATGGCCGACTGGGCGAGGGCGAGCTGGGAGAAGAAGAGGAAGAATAAAAATTTCATTAGATGGCCCTTTCCATTAACCAGTTAACCAGGAGCTCGCCTTCGAGGATGCCCCAGTTCTGGATGATCTGCTGGCTCGGAGAAATCTGCAGCGGGAGCGGGAGCTCGCCGAAGACGTGGGAGAAGATCGGGTTGTCCCCGTTCTCGTCCCCCTGGCGGAAGCCTTCGATCCGGCCCTGGTAGGCGATGTTGTCCTTCCCGGCCTTGGCCTCGAGGCCCTTGATGGTGATCGAGTCCTGGAGCTTCTTCAGGAACGAGTGGTACTTCTTCATCCCCGTGCTCGGGTCCGCTTTCCGCAGCTCCTCCCGGATGGACTTCAGATCCCCCGCGAGGTCCTGGGCGATGAGGTCGATGCGCTGAGGAGTCTCCCGTCTCTGGGCGAAGTTCGAGAGGAGGTCCTTGAGCTCCGGCAGGGTGAGGTTCACGAGCCGGTCGGTCCCTTCCTGGGTCAGGAGGTAGGTGAAGGTGATCCGGTACAGGAGGATCGAATTGGTGTTGGAGATGCTCAGGGAGTTGAAGACCTCCATCCCCGCTTCCTGGTTCACGGTCTTCATCAGGTCCCGGAGCTTCCCGGGCTTTGCCTTCCAGCCGTTGAAGATGCGCTGGAAGTTCGTCGAGAGGCGCTTGCCGTCGAACTCGCTGGTGAAGATCTTATTCTTCGCCTTCCCGGCCAGGGTGAAGCCCGGGTTGAGCGTGGGAACCTGGGTGATGGCGACGTCGGACTTCAGGAAGATGCTGATGAGGTTGTTGACCGCTTCGGTGGCGTAGCTCTCGGTATCCACGCCCGTGGTGACCGCGTCGTAGCGGCGGAAGATCTTCCGGCCGTCTCCGCCCTGGGAGTGGGTGATGCTCATGCTCTGGTCCGAGCCGATCTTGTTCCGCTTGAAGATGAGGAACTGGAGGGTGGAGCCGCCTTCCTTGATCGCGTGCTCGACCCGGTGAGGCTTCACGACGTCCTGGAGGGCGTCGTGGTTCAGAGAGAAGATGCTCTGCCGGAGGGCCTTGAGGAGCTCCGGAGAAGTGGCCGAGTTCCGCAATGCTATCGGGTAGAAATAGGTCTCGGCACTCGCCTTGCTCCAGCGGCCGGAGAAGGCCAGTAATGGGACGTAGGACTTGAGCTTCACCGAGAGGAGGAGCTTCAGGTTCTTCCCGTAGTCCTGGTAGATCTGGAAGGTGTCCTCGGTCGCCCGGTGGAAGTGGAACCGCGAGACCATCATCCGCTCGGTCTGCGCCCGGGCGTTTACCTTGAGCATGTTGGCGTCGAGGAAGAAGTACTGGGAGACGCTGAACTCCGCGCCCCCGAAGATCCGCGGGACGATGGAGTCGGTGATGATGAAGGACTCCCCGACGGCGATCATGGTCTTGAGCTCGCTCACGATGTTCTGGACGGTGGCGATCTCGAGCTTCGGATCGACGCCGTCGAGCTTGTCGACCTTGTGGCCGAAGTTCCGCAGCAGCATCGGGACGAACATGTTCTTGTACGGTTCCCGGAGGGACTTCTTGAGGGTCTGGACCGGCTTCACGTGGGAGTAGACTCGCTGGAACGAGAGGGCCCCGCCGCCCTTGAAGGCCACCGGGAACGGCAGGCCTTCGATCCCCGCGAAGACGCCGGCGTCCACGGCCACGCCGAAGTTGTCGACGAGCTGGACCTTGTTATTGGTTCCGAGGTAGGAACCGGTGACGATGTCCCGGGAGAGGATCACGGAACCGTGGAACGACGGGATGACGATCGCCTTCGTCGGATGGAGGGGCCCTTCGTTCACGAGGATCTCCTGGAGCTTCCTGCCGTACTCCGCCTCGACGTCGGTGCCGAGGAGCGTGTTGAGCTTTTCGATCCCCATGCTGATGAGCTGGGACTGGCCCCGGGAGAGGGCGAAGGACCCGAGCTCCGACGCCGAGAACGGCGACTCCGGGTCCCCGTAGGAGAAGCGGCTCACGTAGCCGTCGAAGAACTCTTGGACGATCTCTCCGTCCAGAAGGCCCGGGGCGAAGCTCACCTCCGGGTTAAACTCCAGCGGCGCGAATTCCTTGTCGAGCTGGAGCAGGGTCAGGAGGTCATTCCTCCGGGCGACGATCTTCTCGATGAGGAGCTTCTCCACCGCCGGCGGGTAGAAGCTCTTGACGACGACCTCTTCCAGGTCCTGGCGCGTGAGCCGTGCGATCCGCCGGCCGATCCAGCGGGCGTCCTCCCAGCTCGTTCCGTAGGAAGTGTCGAGGTCTTGCGTGTGGTTGAGCTTGATGTGGTTCAGGACCATCCGGCCCGCCTGCCACGGCAGGAGGTTGATGGACTCCGTGGTGTCCACCAGCGCGAGCGGCACGTAGGGCGCGCGGAGGAGCCGGCGGCCCTGGTGGTTCTCCCGGGCCATGAGGCCCGAGGCGAGGTTGTAGATCTCCGATTCGGAGGTCTGGACGAGGACGTCCTGGACCGTCAGCGTGAGGTCCCGCTCGGCCCGCACCCACCTCTCCGCTCCGGCGAGGAGCTTCGATTCCATCAGTTTCTTTAGGAGATCCCGGTCGATGGTATCGGCGAAGGTGAGCTCGATCTTCGGAACCCAGCTCATGGGCTGGGTGGCGTACCCGAGCCGCGCCAGGAGGTTCCGGCGCATGAGGAAGGTGTGGACCTTCTTCGAGAGGACGACGATGAGCTCGCGCTGATCCTGCGTCCGCACCGTGAAGCGAACCTGGCCGCTCCTCGACGGGAGCTCTTTGACGAACTCGACGCGCTCGCTGTTCTTTAGGAGTTCGGTCGTCGGGATGAGCCGCTTGGCCGGCATCCACATGTTGGTCTTGGCACTCGGCTCGAGGAGCGAGAGGTCCGCACCCTTGAGCGCCTGCTCGTGGGCGAGGTCCGGTGGGAGCGGAAGGTCCGTCGCTGCTTCGATGGAGTAGAACCTCGGGATGAGGCCCGGGATGACATCCTGAGCGTGGAGGCCAAAGGAAGCCAAGAGCAAGCTAACGTAGAGAAATTTAAACATAGGATTTCCAAGTTAGAGAAAAAAGTTAGCTGCAAATATCACTTTCAACGGGATGCAACAATGAGAGCAGTAAATCTTTCAAGTGCCTAAAAACAGAACGGCCTGGATTTCTCCAGGCCCCCTTGTATAAATCATTGTTTTAGCGTCAATGAATTATCAAATCGATTACTCAGCGATCATGGTTTCGAAGAAACGGCCGATCTGCTCAGGAGTCGTGTTGTTAACCTTCGAAGCAGTCGCGAGGAGGTCAGCGTAGGTCTTGGTGTTACCCTCGGCCTTGGCCTTGAGGGCAGCTTCAACCTGGTTCATGCTGACGCCGAGGGCGCTCAGAGCGAACTTATCTTTCTCAGAGGAAGTGAGCTCGCGAGTGTTCTCGAGCTTCTGGTAGCGGCTGGCGAGAGCGGCGAGCTCAGCGGCGCGGTTAGAAGAGAGGGAGAACTCGGACTTGAGCTTGTGGGCCATGAACTTCTCCGCAACTTCTTCTTTGAGGGCCGCGATGGTCTCGAGGTCCTTAGACTGAGAAGAGGTGTTGTCGAAGCGGAAGCCGCCGCCGGTGTAGAACGTGTACCAGTGAGAGGTGTCGACCCAACGGTCGCCGGTGTGGACCTGGTAGGTCTCGGTGACGTAGCAGCCGCAGTACTCGTCGTAGTACGTGTCGGTGTAGGTCGTGTAGATCGCTTCCCAGTAGCCGGAATTGACCCACTCTCTGTTCTGGGCGAGGTTTCTTACGATGTCGACACCTTCAACGGCGACGGCGAGGAACTGGTCCAGGGTCGTCATCGTCTCGCGGTTCCAGCGTTCCATGTTCACGGCCATGTACTCACCGGTGACGTCGTTCTTGTAGACAACGTAGCGGCCGGTTTCGGTGTTCAGTTTGACGATGGTGTAACCCTGACCCGTGCTTCCTTCCAAAGCTCTTTCAAAACTTTGGGCGTCTTTCTTGTGTCCGCAGGCAATGAATAAAAAACTCATTAGCGCTAAGACTAAAATCTTTTGCATCGTTTGCTCCCTTTTAGAGTTGTGCTGTTTAGTTCCCGCTAGAGCAATACTGGAGCCAAATTTTTAAGTCAACTTTAGATTACTTGACGTTTCGCAAGGTGCAATTTGAACTCATTTCAATTGGTGTCATAATGCTACTGGTGACAAATCTGGCTTGGATTGCTCCAAAAAATAATACCCAAAGTGATTTTTTTAGGTACTGTTCGTCCAGATGGTTTATTTAAACAACGAGGTAAAATTGAAAGGTTTTTTTGTTCTCACTCTCTTCTTAGCATTCTCTACCTTCGCTCAGGGGGATTGTTCAGGCAGGCAACTTTGTCCTGGAAGCAGGGTTCTTTCGCCCAACGAAACTACTGGGACCGTATTAGAGGTATTCTCAAACGGTATGGTTACGGTAAAATTTGATGCCTTCGCCGGAACCCATACCAGAAGCGAAGATTCTTTATCAAAAGCAAAAAGATGTGTGAGTGGAATTTGCGTATCTCATCGGATCCTTTCCAGTAATGATACT
>SXUH01000161.1 GCA_005791855.1 Bdellovibrionales bacterium | reverse complement strand
GGACAGGGCCTTCAGGGTCTGCTCGTAGGCGTGGGAGCGGATGGTGGCGGCGGTCCCCAGCACGGCGATCCGGTTGTCCTTGGAAACCTTCAGCGCGGCCGCCGACCCCGGCTCGACGACGTTGAGGAGAGGGATGCCGTCGAACTCGTGCTGGCCCAGGAAGACGGTCGACGCCGAGTTGCAGGCGATGATGATGGCCTTCACGTCCTGGTCCTTGAGGTAGCGCATGATCTGTTCGCCGTAGCGCCGGATGGTCTCCGGGGACTTGTTCCCGTACGGGAGCCGGGCGATGTCTCCGAGGTAGCAGAAGGACTCCTCGGGGAACTTCCTCGAGAGGGTCTTCAGGACCGTGAGGCCGCCGAGGCCCGAGTCGAAGATGCCGATGGGCCGGTCGCGCGTTTCATCGAGGACGAGGGGCTGGTTGATGGCCGTTTTGTCATGGTCCATGCTACTTCCTGGAGAGGATGTCTTTGAGCCGGGTGACCTTCTCCAGACTCTTCAGGAGCTCGGGAGAGAGGAGGCCGGACTGTGTGAGTATCTTATCAGAAAGAAGGGTCTTTAAAAAATCTTTTTCCCAGAGGGAGGCATACTGGCTCTTCGAGTTCTTCCTCGCGGCTTCCATGGAGCTCCGGAGGGGCTTCAGCCGGACGCCGGGGAAGCTCTTCTTCGCCTCCTCGTTGGACACCACGGTCGGATGCTCGAGGCTCTCGGTGAGCTTCCTCCCCGATTCGGAGAGCTCCGGGATCGAGTAATCCAGGGCCTTCATGAGCACCCGGGCCTCGACCTCCGGGAGCTTGATCCGGATCCGCTTGAGCCCCGCGAGCTCCGCGTAGAGATCCAGGAGCGCGCCGTAGGTGGTGACCTCCGGGCCTCCGATCTCGAAGATCTTGTGGCCCTCGACGTCCACGGTGAGGGCGTCCTTAAGGTAGGTCAGGAGGTCCGGGAGGGCCAGCGGCTGGCAGGGCTTCGAGAGCAGGGTGATGTCGGGCCTGAACGGGAGGCGCTCGGAGAGGGCCTTGATGATCTCGAAGGACAGGGAGCCTTCTCCGAGGATGATGCTCGCGCGGAACTCGATCACGGGCAGGCCACTCGCTCCGAGGATCGCCCCAGTGAGGTGGCGGCTCCGCAGGTGCGGCGAGAGGGCGTCGGAGCTGTCGCCGAGGCCCCCGAGGTAGATGATCCCCGGTTCGTAGCTCCGCACCCAGTTGATGAAGTTCACGGCGGCCAGGGACTCCTGGTACTCGAAGATGCTGGTGTCGCTCTTGAGGCCGTGGACCAGGTAGTAGGCGCGGTCGACGGGCGGGAGCTTCGGGAGGTTCTGGGCCTCGAGGAGGTCACCCACGATCCACTTCACCTGCTCGAGGCCCTTCCGCTGCTCCGGCTTCTTCCGCACCAGCGCGATGACGTGGTGGCCCTCGGCGAGGAGCTCCGGGATGAGAGCGCTTCCGACGAATCCATTGGCACCTGTGACGAGTATGTTCATACAATCCTTTTTACTTTTGTGAGATGACGATCCACTTCATGTGTTCACCGAAGGCCTTCATCACCGCCAGGTGGACCAGCGCCTGGGACCAGCGGTAGACGTACCACGGGAGCGCGGGCCTGAACTCGTGGAGGGCGGCCATGACGTACCGGCGGTCCATCACCTCTCGGAACTCGAGCCGCCCCCGGTCCTGCTCGGCGGAGAGGAGCCCTCCCACCACGTACATCAGCTGCCGGTCCGGAGCGCTCCGCTCCCGACTGATCTGGAGGATCAGGATCCTGATGGAGGGATGGACCAGGTAGAAAATACACCGATCCCCTTCGAGAATCACTTTAATTAATGTTGAAAAAAACGTGGGCAGCCAGCGGAAGTATTCTTCCGCGGCCCACTGGGCGTCCCGCCCCGGCGGGAGGACCAGGCGCTGGATCGAGCGCACGTCCCGCTGCACCGGCGTGTAGCCCCTGAAGGATTTCTTCGCGGGGGTGTGGAGGGCGACCGTGAGGGTTTCGTCGAGGTTCATGGTGATGTCTTCGGGGTGGGGCCAGGCGTATTCTTCCTGGGCCAGCATCTCGTACTTGAGGCTCAGGACCAGGGGGTAGACGAGGTTCTTCGGCATCCCGGTGATGAGGGTGACCCAGAAGCGCGAGAGCCACAGCGGGATGATGTTCAGGGTGAAGATCTTGGTTTGCTTTCTGATCTTCGCCCCCGCCTTGGCGATGAGGCCCTGGTAGGTGACGACCTCGGGTCCGCCGACGTCGTAGATCCTCCCCTTCACCGCTTCGTCCGTGAGGCAGCGCTCGAGGACGTTGACGACGTCGTGGAGGGCCACCGGTTGGGAGCGGGTGTTGGTCCAGGCCGGGCAGATCATCACGGGGAGGCGTTCGATGAGCCGCTGGAGGATGGAAAAGGAGGACCCCTGGGGGCCGATGATGAGGCCCGCGCGGAGGGCGGTGGCTTTGATGCCGGAGTCTCGGATGGTCTTCTCCACTTCGAGCCTGCTCTTCAGATGCCAGGAGAGCTCTTCTCCCAGGGGGATCATCCCTCCGAGGTAGACCAGGTGCTTGAGGTGGTGCCTCTTCGCCGCGCGGACGAAGTTATCGGCCATGATGAGGTCGAAGTCGTAGAAGGTTCCCTGGGAGAGCGACGCCGACGGGAGCATGGAGTGCACGAGGTAGAAGGCTTCTTCGCAGCCTTCCATGGCCAGGGTGATGTCCTTCAGGGAAAAGAGATCGGCCTTCTTCCAGCTGAGCCTCGGATGATCGGAGGCGATGAGGCTCCGGGAGATTCCGACGATCTCGATGCTTTCATCTTTAAGCAACCTGTCAATTAACGCGCGCCCTATGAAGCCACTGGCGCCGGCGATCAGAACTCTCTTCATTGAAGAAACTGTAGCATACCAGAGTCCGATATTATAACTGGGAATGTGAGAGTTAACGTT
>SXUH01000017.1 GCA_005791855.1 Bdellovibrionales bacterium | reverse complement strand
TGCGCGCAGGCCCGGAGAGAAAAGTCCTTGTCCTCGAGAACGTTGATCCCGCCGAAGAGGACGAAGGGCGCGGAGTTCGAGATGTCGTGGCCCTTGATGATGTTCCTGAAGTTAAAATTCATTTTCCGGTCCTTGGCTCGATACTTATTGGTGCCTATTTTATATAATGGCTCACAGGGAATTGGAAAGGACTTCTGCCATGCATTCGAAGATCGGCCTCTCGGTGCTCGACCTCTGCCCCATCCTCTCGGGACAGACGGCCACTCAGAGCTTCAAGCACTCCGTCGACCTCGCGGCCTTCGCCGAGGGCCTCGGCTGCCGTCGGTTCTGGATGGCCGAGCACCATAACATGAGCGGCATCGGAAGCTCCTCGCCGGAGGTGCTCATCGCCCACGTCGCGAGCGCGACGAAGCGGATCCGCGTCGGCTCCGGAGGGATCATGCTCCCCAACCACGCCGCCCTCCACGTCGCCGAAGTCTTCCGGACCCTCACCGCCCTCTACCCGGGACGGATCGACCTCGGCGTTGGCCGGGCCCCGGGCTCGGACTCCCGGGCGGCGAGCGCTCTGCGAGGGGGCCGGGGCCTTACCGCGGAGAACTTCCCGCAGCAGTTCTCCGAACTGGTTTCCTACCTGGACGATCAGGAGGCCGTGGTGGCCGTGCCGTCGCACGCCGAAGCCCCGCAGCTGTGGCTGCTCGGGAGCAGTGACTTCGGCGCGCTGATGGCCGCGGACCGCGGTCTCCCGTACGCCTTCGCCCAGCACTTCTCCCACCTGCCGGCCCTGGAGATCATCTCCCTCTACCGGGACCACTTCGTCCCGTCCCGCTGGCTGGAGAAGCCGCGGTCGATGATGGGCGTGCACGTGATCTGCGCGGACACCGACGAGGAGGCCCGGGAGCTCGCCCTCTCCTCGGACCTGTCATTCTCACTCTTCGTGCAGACGGGGAAGAGCATCCCCCTTCCGACGGTCGCCGAGGCCCGGGCCTATCCCTATTCGGAAGAAGACTGGAAGAAGGTCCGGGCCTCGGCGATGCCGAAGTTCGTGGGCTCGGCCTCGACCGTCGAACGCCAGCTCGCGCCCTACCTGCGCGCCGGCGTGCTCGACGAGCTCATGGTGCTCACCATGGTCCACGACCAAGGGGCCCGCCGGCGTTCCTACGAGCTCCTGCGAGGCTTCCTCAGCTAGGGCTCAGCCGACTCTTCTCCGCGTGGATGGTGTTGTGCCAGCTCATGTCTTCGAGGAGGAGGAGCCGGAGCTTGTCGAAGCACTGGCCCCAGGACTCTTCGCAGGCCTTCGCCGAAGCGGCGTCCGGGAAGCCCCGCTGGACGATCCGCACCTCCGTCTGGCCCCGGGTCTGCCGGAACTGGGTGATGCAGTCCAGGTTCTCAAGGAGGGGCCGGCCGTCGGGCCCCCAGACCGATTCCTTCTGGATGAGCTTGGTGTCCGGGATGAACTCCTTGAACTTCCCCTTGCAGGTGTACTCGCCCTCCGGGCCCGTGTGGATGAAGGTGTAGTCGCCGTCGACCTTGGCGTCGAACTTCGGGATCCGGAGCTTCATCCCGTCGGGGGCGGCCCACTTCTCGAGGAGCCGGGGTTCGGTGAAGTAGAGGAAGAGCTTGTCGGTTTCGATGGGGATCATCTTGCTGACCTTGACCTCGATGGTCTTCGAGATCTGCTCTTCGTGGAGCACGGAGAGGAAGTTCCCCGCGGGGTCCTTGAACCAGGCGACGAGGGGCCCGCTGTTGTGGGTGATGCCGTTCTTGTCCGTCCCTTCGTACTTCTCGAACTTCACTCCCTTGGAGGAGAGCTCCTTCACGCTGCGCTGGATGTTCTTCACCGGGAAGTTCAGGACGGTGAAGGTAGCCGGCACGTGGTCTTCCTTGCAGTAGACGAGGATGCGGTTGCCGTGCTCCAGGTGGATGAACAGCATCGGGTCGCACCCGGGGGGCCTTTCCTCCGTGACCTTCATCCCCAGCACCCTGGTGTAAAAATCTTTCGCCTTCTTTAGATCGTTGACGGAGAAACTACTGAAGGCCTTGGTTGAATTGAACATGCGCACCTCTCTGACAGAGTCCCAACACCTTATGGTAGGAGTCTAAAGGTCTAAAGTAATGCAACGGTGAGGCGATTCCGAGGAAATGGGTCGCGTATGCCCTACTCTCTTTTGGTTTCCTTGAGGTAGAAATCCGTGGGGAACTGTTCTTTCCGGAAGGAGCTAAGACTCTTCCGGATGGCCGGGAGAGCGTCCAGGAGGTTCTCCGGACTGGCCTCGAACTTCGCGAGTTCCCGGGAGATGAGCTCTCGGTTCTCGCGCAGCTTGGTCAGCTGAGAGAGAGTGAAGTCCTTCGCCGCCGTCAGGTCGGCGTCGCCGGGGCTTTCGATGAGCTTCTCCACCCGCCGCTGGAACTCGGCCTTCGTTTCAAGAGGTCCGCGCTTCACACTTATCCCCGGGATCTTCACCTGGTACGTCCCGAACTTCGTCGAGCTCGGGATGGTCACCAGGGCGCTGAGGTTTGCGAAGTCGGCCTGGGCCGAGTACGGGTAGGTGAGATCGAGCCTGAGCTCCCCGGCTCCCTTACCCATCGCCTCCAGCGCGTGGTCGATGTTGGTGACGTCCGCGTCCGAGAAGCGCTTCGCCTCGGCGAGTGCTCTCAGGGCCCGGTCCCGGTCCTCGGAGATCTTCAGCGTCCGGGTCCCGTTCTTCTGAGAGTTGAGGTAGGCGGCCGCTTCGGTGAGCCGGGCGTCCACCTCATCCGCTCTCCGGTAGGTCATGTAGTCTCCCACGCCGCCGGGGAGGTTGAAGCGGGACTGGAAGGAGATCGCCCGCATGGCCTGGAGGGGCTTGACGTTCTTTGCCAGGGAGATGGCCCTGGTTACCATCGAATGGAAGGCCTCGTGGGCGTCCCGTAGGGTGAGATTCTCCTGCTGGGAGAAATCCCAGTTCCGTCCCTGGGAGTAGTAGCGGTCGCTGCTGCTCAGGTGCGCATCGAAGTTCCGCTTCCGGTTGGTCGTCGGGTCGAAGAAGAAGCTGTCCCCGCCGTCGACGATGTCCATGGCGTCCGAGTAGCGGGATCGCTTCAGCGACTGCAGGTGCTTGTGGAGAACGTGCGTGCGGGTCGCCGCCGACCCGCGCAGGATCTTGAGCTTCGTTGCTCCCGGAATCTCCGGGACACTTTGGATCGTGACCACGTACCCTCTGGCGCGGAGGGACTCGGCCATGTTCTTCACCATGGCGTTCTCCGCCTCGAGGATCGCCGCCTCGTCCGGTTCTTTGGCCTTGACCAGTTCCGCGATCCGGGCCCGGGACTCGTCCGTCGCCTGGTCGTATTTTCTTATCGACGGATCCGGCAGCTTCGCTCCGGAAACCTCGAGCACCCGCTCCTTGAGGTCGGGCCCGGCGTGCGGATCGGTGTTCCGGAGGATGAGCCGGGGCCCGTCGATGTGATCGGTCACGTAGTCGACCTTCCAGAACTGCTTCTCGAAGCGGATGATCTTCCCGGCCACGTCTTCCGCACTCTTGTTCCTGAGCCCCGGGACGGTGTAGCGGTTGACCTTGGTCTTCTCCCCCTTGGGGGTGAGGTCCGGGAAGGCGAAGAGGTCCTGGACCTTGAGCGAAAGGTCCACGTGGTCCTGGGCCGCCTTCTCCACCAGCTGCTTGAACTTCGACCGGAGCCCCGGCGGGTAGCCGTTCTCCACCGTGAGGTGCTCGACCATGTTCTCCAGGAGGGTCTTTGGTCCGGCGTTCCGCACTCGCACGTCGAGCGGGAGGGCGTTCAGGAGCTCGAGGGGCGAGAGCTCTCTTCTCCCGACCTGGTGGATGATCGCCTCCGTCAGCACCGGGTTGTTCGCCATGGCCCGGGTGAGACCCGTGTCCACGCCGGCCTTGCTGATCACGTGCTTCCCGTAGCGCGCGAGGCGGATGTAGAGTCCCATCTTGTAGACGGAGTGGGCGCAGCTCTTGAGCATGCCCTTGGCACTCTCCTGCATCCGCTGGAGGTCTTCCTTCGAGAACGCGCCCTGCGCGTCCTGGATGCTCCGGCGAAGTTCCTGAGCTTCCGCGAGGGTCCTGGTTATCTGCTCCCGTTCGAGGGCGAAGTTGTCTTGGCGCTTGAACTGGTCGCGGCTCTCGAGTGCGGAGTCGAACGCCGCCTGCCCGCAGACGGAGATGGCGGTCAGGAGGTACCCGCCCGGGGCCACCATGGCGATCGCGGCCCCCACGGTGAAGTCCATGAGCAGCTGGCCCTTGCCCTGGTTCTTCAGCGCGGTCTTGATGTGACCCCGGAGGGCCTCCATGGCCGCGCAGCCCTGGGTCTTGAGCGCACTCCGCACCAGCCGCGCGGGGAGGGTGATGCAGTCGATCTCCTTACTGGTGGAATCGTAGAGCGTGTTCATCGTCACCCGGGCAAGCGCGCTCGCCGCTCCCTGGCCGAAGTTCCGGTCCAGGACCGCACTCTCCTCCCGGGCCACCTCTTCCGGAGTGAGCGGCCGGTCTTTTAGTTCGCTACTCTTGCCGGGGTCCAGGAGGGCTCCGGCCATGCAGATCCGGCGGTTGAGCCCGGGGATCGCGATGGTGGTCGGGACCCGGATCGCTCCGTTTGCAAGGGAGCAGAGCCGCTTCTTGTAGCAGTCTCCGCTCTGGACCTCGGCTTCGAACTCGGAGAGTCCCTGCTCGAGAGCGGGCAGGACCTCCGGGCCGATCATCCGGGCCAGGTTCTCGTAGAGGGCACCTTCGTCGTACTTCCGCAGGTACTCGGCGCACTTGCGGTTATCGGTGGTGGTCGCCGCACCCAACCGGCACCAGAAGGCCTGACCGTAGTCGTAGAGGCTCTGGCGATAGGACCCGGTCTCTTCATCCAGCGGGGCCGAGAGGTGGTCCATGATTTCGTTTGAGCGCAGGCACGAGTCGCAGGACATGACGATGGTCCGGTCGATCTCCCTTCCGGGGATGTTGTCCTCGCCGGCGATCTCGCTGCAGACGTACCTGTGTTCGAAGCGGCCGGTGGCGTGAGAGTCCTCGAAGAACTTGTTCATGTTCTCCTTGAAGGCTCCCTGGTAGAAGTCGTAGAGGTCCCGGTGGGTGGTCTGGCAGAGGCCCTTGGCCTCCGGGACAGGCCTCAAGATGTCCTTCAGGTACTGGCAGGTGAGGGCCCCTTTACCCTCGGAGTTTCCGTTCCCGAAGTTGGACTTCCCCGCTCCCGGTTCCTTCCCCTTCTCCTTCCCCTTGCCTTGCTCCTCGGGAGGACAGTACTCCGCGGAACCAAGTTTGCTCGGGTCGCCCATCCCGGCGAGCTCCACACCGAGGCGCCGGAGCCTTGCCTGGAAGACCAGCTTCAGTTCTCGCCGGAGGTTATCCCGGCAGGACGTCGGCTTCACGCCGTCGCTGAAGACCTCGACGTTGTTGTCCACGTCCAGCTGCGAGAGGAGGTGCATGGTGGAAGCGTGCAGCCTCGCTTCGTCGAGCCGCGACCGCATGACCGAGCCGCAGCTCTGGCACCCGGATCGGATCGCCGGATAGTTTTCCACACTCGCCCGGTCCACCGGAAAAGTAATCTTGTCATCGACGGCCCGGTTGAAGCTCGGGTCCCGCCGCATCTCCCCGAGCCGGGCGAGGAAGTCCGTGACGAGGTCGCTCGCCGCCGCGTCGATCCCCTTCCCGCACTCCTCGCCGGTGGCACTGGAGAGGGACTCCTCGATCTGCGCGCGGACCTTCTTTGAGAGCGACTGCTTGGTGTCCTTGCTGATGGAGACGCTGATGCAGATTTCCCCCGGGCCGCAGCCGCTCTTGCAAACGAGCTTTCGTTTCTTGGCAAACGCGCTGGTGCAGTCGCTGGGAGAAGTCTCCGTTTTGATGGAGAGGGCGCCGGCGGAGAAGGCCGCCAGAACTGCGGTCAAAACGAAGATGAATTTTCCAAGGCGGGCCGGCATGTTCTCGTTTCGGTTTCGGAGGAAAATTTCTTAGGAAATGGAGGCGAATTTTCAAAACGTTATCCGTTTAGGGCCGTTGGAAATCCACGACTTGCGAAGGGGGAAAATAGATCTCAATGAATCGCCGGAGTAACCGACAAGGACGGTATGACAAATATCTTAATTCTGCTGCTTACCGCCGCTAGCTTTGCTCACGCCAAGATGTACGACCGCTGCCCGGAGCCCATGAAGCTCGTGGGGAAAGACTGCGTCTACTACGCCGGAAACCTCATCGACCCGACCTTCGACTGCGGTTCGCTCCTCGGAAAGTTCGGACTGCTCGACTGCTCGAAGTCCGCCGGGAAGATGTGCGACGAGTGGGGCGTGGGTGCCTGCAAGGATCTCATGAACACCTGCTCAAAATACCGGGACCCGAAGTACGTGAAGCGGTTCAAGGGGGAAGACCTCAAGGCGGCGAAGGCGACGGAAGACTACTGCAAGAACTCCTACTTCGTCATCACCGACCCGGAGAACAAACCAACTCCCGCAGAGAGCCCGGAGAAAGTGAAGGCCGATCAGCAGGGGTACGATTTCCACGGGGCCCTCATCCTCTACGACGCCGCCAAGAAGAAAGAAGACGCCGACCGGGCCGCGAACATTCCCTACGCCGGAGACGTCCTCTGCCCGATCCCGGAGTTCACCCAGGCCCTCCCCGAGGTGTACAAGCGCTGCCTCGACCGGAAGGACCTCGAGTCGAACACCTGGACCAACGTCAATTCCCGGACGTGGCCCTTCTACAAGAACGGCATCCAGCACCGCCTGCGGAAGAAGGACGGCTACCTCGAGATCGCCCTGAACATCCTCCTCCAGTACGAAGGAGACGAGAAGGACCGGGACTACGTCCTCGGGAGGATCTGGAAGGCCCGGAGCTGTGTCGACAAGTTCTTCCTCAACCACCGGATCAAGCTCAACCTAGGCCTCTCCTCGGATTCGAAGAGCTGGGCCGCCTGGTGGAAGGCGGACATCTACAACATCAAGGTCTCGAAGTTCGTCGACACGATAAACTCGAAGCACTGGGCGACGTCCATGCGCTTCGGGAATGGCCCCGCGGACCTCAACGACTCCGAGCTCTGCGGAACCATCATCCACGAGCTCGCCCACCGGCTGGGGATCCCGGACCGGTACTACCTGAACACCCCCTACTTCGCGCGGGACAAGAAGACCATCATGCACGACGGGAACTGGCTCCTCCCCTACGCCTACTTCACCGAGGAAGACCTGAAGATCCTCTCGAAGCCCCTGTGCAACTACGACCGCTTCCCGGCCCAGGTGCTGCCGGTGCCGAAGCCGGCCCCCACGCCGCTGCCGAAGAACTAGTCGCACCTGAGCGGAGAGTTCTCCCGGACGTACTTCTCCAGCAGGTCCCAGTAGTGGTGGTCCGTGCGGGTCACCTTCCGGTAGAGGATGCCCTTGAACCAGGGGTAGTTGTGGAGGAAGATGGCGATGAGGTCCGACGGGACGGAGATGCTGTAGTACTTGAGCCAGTTGATCCCCTTCCCGTTCACCTTGAAGTACGGGATGAGGTTCTTGTGCGTGACCTCGACGCCGGAGAGGTAGAACTTGAGCTTCTCCTTGTCGAGGTAGACGAAGTTGATGATCTGCGAGAGCACGAAGCCGTTGACCCGGATGGTGGAGATGTCCCAGCCCTTGTCGCCGAACTGGGAGAAGTGCGGGTAGTTCTCGATGAGGTCCCCGTAGCGGATGGGCCCCGCGGGGATCCCCTCGCCTTCGAGGACTTCGCTGTGGATGGAGATGTCGGTGTTGGTGACCTGGCGGGTGAGCTCCACGATCTTCTTGCTCCAGCAGGAGGCGTCCTCGGCGTTGATCGACTTGGCGACGTAGCCGCCGATGTCGAAGGTCGTGCTGCCGATCTCCTCTTCGTAGTCGCGCCCGAGGATCTGGTTGCGGGAGACCTTGGCCTCCTCGGTCAGGTGCGCGATGTGCTCGTCCCGGGGGACGTCCTTGGTGATCTCGTGGAGCTTGTAGGAGAGGAGCTTCGACGCCTTGGTCTTCGGATCGATGTCGATGAAGGCTTCTCCCACGGCGACCGCGTAGGCGCCGGTCTGGACGATGGGGACCTGCTGGCCCTTCTTGTTGACGGCGAGCACGGGCTCCGGGAGCGCCACGTGGGAATGGCCCCCGACGATGAAGTCGATGGCCTTGGACTTCTCGGCGAGCTTCTTGTCCACCTCGAGGCCAATGTGGGTCAGGGCGATGAGGTAGTCGACCCCGAGCTTCTTCGCCTTGGATTCGAGGTCGCCGACGTCATCCAGGGGGTCCTTGATCGAGCCCGTGTCCCGGATGTAGTACTGGTAGTGCGAGTCGTTGGTGGTGAGGCCGAAGATCCCGATCCTAAGGCCCTCGGTGTCGACGACGTCCATGTCCTTGATGATGCCCTTGAGGCCCTGCCACTTCTTGTGGCGCAGGTTCGCCGAGAGGATTTTGGTCTTGAGCTTGGCCTTGGTGATCTGGTCGTAGAGCTTCTTCCCGCCGAACATGAAGTCGTGGTTCCCGAGGACCGAGAAGTCCACGCCGAGCTCGTCGAGCATGCGCAGGGAGGTGACCCCTTCCTCCGCCATGAAGAACGAGGAGCCCTCGCCGAAGTCCCCGGCGTCGAGGAAGAGGGTGACGGCGTTTTGCTTCCTTCCGTTTTCTCTGATGGCTTCGACCATGGTCTTGAGCCGGGCGTAGCCACCGGTGGCGAGCCGCGGGCCCTCGAAGAAGGAGTGCAGATCATTGGTGTGGATGATCTGAAGCTTGAGCGCGTGGGCGCTCGGGCCGAAGAGTGTTGTGAGGCCCAGGGCGAGGGCCAGTAGGACGAGGGAGTTCATCATGCCAGACGGAATGCAAGCCACTTACCAGGTCCCGGGGGTACCCAAGTCCCGAGAAAGGCACGGACTCCTCGGCCGTCGAGAGCGAAGAGCTGTGTAGAAGTTCGACAGCTGTCAGGGCCCTAGGCCTTCGGCGGGTCCCCGAAGCACGCCTTCCCCAGTTCCCCATTCCGGAACTCGGCGAGGACCAGTTTGTAGACGCGCGGATAGTCCGGGAGCCCCCGCTGCATGAGGCAGCCCCGGACGACCGCGATCCTCTGGAGGACCTCGTCCACCGGGAGCTCCAGGGAATCAAGCTTGAACCGATCCTTGAGCTCCGGGCCCTTCTTCTCGAGGAGGTACCCCAGGACGAAGCGTGCGGTGTCCTCCTCGTCGGCGATGTCATCCGGGATGGCGTGGATCGCGCTGAGCCACAGAGCGTGTTCCTCTCTGTCGATCTGGGGTGGCATGACCCCCGGCGTGTCGAGAAGCTCGATGTCCTGGTCCACCGTGATCCACTGCTGGACCTGCGTCTGCCCGGGTTTGTCCGCGACCTTGGTCGCGTTCCTGCCGGCGAGCTGGTTGATGATGGTGGACTTCCCGGTGTTCGGGAGGCCCACGATCATCAGCTTGAGCTTGGTCTTCTTGGTGACGTAGGTCGGGTCGCAGGCGCGGCGGTTCTCCTCGACGATCTTCCGCGCGAGCTGGACGGCCTTCTTCATGGCCGGTTTGTCGAAGCAGTTCACGAAGAGGAACGGATCGCCCTGCTCCGCGAACCACTTCGACCAGGCCGCCATGGCGCCGGGGTCGCAGAGGTTGGCCTTGTTGAGGACGATGAGCTTCCGCTTCTCCCCGAGCCCGGCCCCGAGCTCCCGGTTGCCGGAGGCCAGCGGGACGCGCGCGTCCCGCACCTCGAGGACGATGTCGACGAGCTTGAGCTTCTGCTTGATCTCACGCAGGGCCTTTGCCATGTGGCCCGGGTACCAGTTGAACACGGCGTCTTTCGGCGCGCTGGGGTCGTTTTCTCTTTTCATGGAACATCTCTAGCATAAGAAAAGCAAACACGGTAGAATGACCCATGGGAAAGCTCGTCTTATTCTTCGGCCTGATCCTCACCGCGACGGCCGGCAGAGCGCAGACCGCCGCGTACTTCGAGCAGGGGACGCAGGAGTTTGGAATCAGCAACGTCAGCATCGGCTACTCCTCCGCCAGCGGCCTCATCGTCGGCGCCGGGACCCGCTACCAGTACTTCGTCCTGGACCGGGTTTCTCTGGGTGGGACCGCGTTCTACCACAAGACGGAGAACCACGAGTGGATGGGCTTAGGCCCCGTGGCGTCCTACATCCTCTTCACCTACGAGAACTGGTTCTCCCGGCTGGACCAGCAGGTCACCGCCGCGAAGTTCAACGGCTTCGATGAGAACTTCGCAACCTTCTCCGGCACCATTTCGCTGAGCCTCAACTACCTGCCCCAGGGGTCCAACTTCTTCGTCGGCGCCGGCTTCGCGCACTCTTACCCTCTGAGCGACGGAGACGTCCTCCGGAGGAACACCGTCCAGATCTTCGCCGGCTGGTTCTGGAACTAGAAACCGGCCCCGTCCTCGGGTGCTTCCTCCCGGTAGTAGAACTTCTTGAGCTGGATGAAGTGGGTTTCCTTGAGCTTGCCGCGGCGGCTGCACATGAGGTTGGTGACGTCGAGCTGGTAGGAGACGAAGGCCTCGAGCTCCTCGTCGTAGAACTCGTGGTAGCAGTCCGGGAATCCGAGGAGGTGCCCGAACTCGTGCCGGATGGTCCACTGGACATCGTACTCCGTTAGCGGAGCGTTGGCGTCGAGGTAGATGACGGTGCCGAAGAGCCAGTTGACGTGGGGAGTGACCCCGGGTTCGAAGACCACGCGGGAGACCTGCGGGTCCGAGGTCCGGAGGAAGTCCAGATTGAGCCTCCACCCGTCCCACTGCCACTCGGCTTCGATGTTGTCCTCCAGGAACCGGTGGACCTCCGGACTCCCCGGGTGGGTGAAGGGGAAGTACATGTTCTTCTCATCCAGGACGCTCCAGGTGTGGTCGGTGCGGGAGCCCCAGAGGGAGAAGAAGCTCTGGTAATTTTTTTCTCCGGCCTTCCAGTGGGCAGTCTTGAACCCTAGGACGTTCGCCTCCAGGACTGCGGCCTCGAACTTCTTTGCGCACTCAAACCTCGAGCGTCCGGAGTTTAGACAAAGCAAGAGGAGGTGCCTCTTGAGGTAGTCCTGCTTCGAGGGCCCGATGGTCGCCCAGGCCCTGAGCTTCGAATCGAGGTCCGGATCATCTCTGAGCTCCAGGTACCCACGCACGTCCGTGGAGATCCTCTGGGCCAGGAGGTGCTTCTTGGGCCTGTTCATCCGGTACCGGGCCGCGAGCTGGTAGGCTTGGTCGATCTGGAAGAGCCACTCGACCAGCTCCCTCTCGGTGAGACCAGGCCTCGCCTGATAGGGACCTTGGTTGAAAACAATCTCCCGTACCGTCTCCGGGACCAGGGCCCGCAGGATTGACCAGCGGTCTTTGATGACCTTGAAGTTATAGACCCGGGGGCCTGAAACCGGATTCCCCGCCTGTGTTGCCCGGCTGGTGAGTGAGAGCTTCGATCCAAGAGGCCGAGCTTGGTTGATGAAATCTACCCATTCGAGGTTGCGCTTTCCGAATTCTAAGAAGGCCTGCAGCTCCAGGTCTTCGGCGTCAGTAACCATTTTATAGGTAGGATTGGCCTCGAGCAGTCTTAAGTACTCCTTGCCAGTCATCTCCAGGTCCATGTGATGGCTTCTGGCCAGAGCACTGGTGACTTGAAGAATGATGAGAAAGGATAAGATCTTGAGCATAGGAAGAAAGCATAGCCCATAGGATGAAGAAGCCAAATTTTTAGTTTTTTAGCTCGGCGTCATGGATTAAATGCATGCCAAATCACGTCAAATAGACCATACTCTCCCAAACACAAACAAAGAGTCAGGCATGCAAGATATCATGAAGTATTTCAAAGGTTCGATACTACTATCTCTAATTGGAGCTGCGGCGGCATTTTTCATCGGCCAGTATTATTCGGGAACCATGGCAGGTGCGCTCTCGGCCCTCTTCCTGACAACGGTGCTGAGCGTGCTTGAAATTTCCCTCTCCTTTGATAACGCCGTCGTGAACGCCATCGTCTTAAAGAAGATGACTCCCCTCTGGCAGCACCGGTTCCTCACCTGGGGTATCATGATCGCAGTCTTCGGGATGCGGCTTGTCTTCCCACTTCTCCTTGTGGGCGTCATGGCCTGGATCAATCCGATCGACGCCCTCGTTCTCGCTGCAACGAAGCCGGACGAATACGCCAAGATCATGCTCTCCGCCCACGTGAGCATCGCCGCCTACGGCGGGGCCTTCCTCATGCTGGTGGCGCTCAAGTATTTCTTCGAAGAAGGCAAAGAAGTTTTCTGGATCCACGTCATCGAAGCTCCCATCAGTAAGCTCGGCCGGATGGAGGCCGTGGAGATCGCCGTGACCCTCATCACCCTCTACATCTTCTCCCAGTACCAGGCCGACCAAGAGAAGATGAGCTTCCTCGTGAGCGGGATCTGGGGTGTGGTCACCTACGTGGCCGTGGACGGCATCGGCGCCTTCCTCCAGTCGCCGGATGAGACCGACCAGCTGGATCTTAACCGTGCCAGCATGGGCATGTTCCTCTACCTGGAAGTCCTGGACGCCTCCTTCTCCTTCGACGGAGTGGTCGGGGCCTTCGCCATCACCAACAACCTCTTCGTCATCATGATCGGCTTGGGCGTCGGTGCCATGTTCGTGCGAAGCCTGACCATCATGCTGGTCGAGAAGGGAACCCTGAGCGAGTACCGGTACCTGGAGCACGGGGCCTTCTACGCCATCGGCATCCTCGCCGTGATCATGTTCGCCGGAACCATCCAGCACATCCCGGAGGTCTTCACCGGCCTCATCGGCGCGGCCTTCATCGCCCTGTCCCTGTGGTCATCCATCCGCCACAACAAGAAGCACAACCTCACCCAGGGTCACCGGATCTAGAACTTATTTAGAAATGCCAGATTCAAGGCGACTAGGAAAGACGACCGCCCGGCGGCCCGGTGAGGCGTGCTAGAGGCACGCCGCAGGGAGGATTGACGACGGCAACGCTGGACCGGGCCGCCGGTGCGGATGGCGTTTATAAATAAGTTCTAGCAGTGGAGTTGGTTGATCACGGCTCGGACCCCAACCAACTCCGCGACGTTTTCTTCCAGGAGCTTCCTGGTCGTCACGTCCGGGACGTCGCCTTTGAGGATCACGAAGCCGTTCCGGACCACGATCTCGAGCTCCGGGAGGATCCCCTCGAAGTCTCGGGCCAGGCTCTCCCGGATGTCGTTTTTCATCTTCAGGTCCCGGGCGAAGTCCGGGGTGTCGGCGAAGCGGGCGTAGTCCACGCCGTGGTCGGGCCCGAACTCGTTATCGAAGACGGTTCTCCCGACGTCCCGGTTCTGGAAGCCGCCGCGACTGTGATCTGAATTTTCTCTTACCCACCACATGTGAACTCCTTTATGTTTGCTCCGGGATGAGGACGAGCTTCCCGATGGTCATCCCGGACTCCAGCGCCAGGTGGGCCTCGCCCACCTGGCTTAAGGGGAAGCTCTTGATCTGAGGCAGAACTAGTTTTCCAGCTTCGTACCATGCGAGGAGCGCTCCCATGGCCTCGGTGAAGAGGTCCCGCCGCCCGAAGAGGAAGGAGAGGTTGAAGGTGATGAGGCTCTTGTTCTCCGAGGTCATGTGGAGCGGATTGAACCGCGGAGTCCGGAGGTACGCGAGGACGAGCCGGGGCCAGTTCACCTTCCCTCCCGACTTCGGCAGCATGGTGTGGGCCCCGTAGGAGACGAGCTTCCCGCAGGGAGCGAGGTGCCGGTAGCTCTGCTTCAGGGTCTCCACTCCGTTGGCGTCGAAGGCGAGGTCCACGCCCTCGGGAGCGTACGCCTCGACCTTCTTCCAGAGGTCTTCCTTGGACTTGTCGATGACGTGGTCGCAGCCCAGGCCCCGGACCGCTTCAACCTTGTGGGAAGCCCCGACCACCCCGATGCTCTCGATGCCGGAGATCCTGCAGAGCTGGACCAGGGAACTCCCCACCCCGCCCGCCGCCGAGTGGATGAGGGCCTTCATCCCGGGTCTGGTGATGACGTTCTGGAAGAGGGCGTGGTAGGCGGTCATGAAGACCGCGGGGAAGGCCGCACCCTCTTCGAAGCTCATGCCTTCGGGCAGGGTGTAGAGCTGGTGCTCCGGTACCGCTACCTCCGAGGCGTAGGCGTTGAAGAGGCTCACCCCGAGGACCTTTTGCCCGGGCCCGAACTTCCGGACTCCGGCACCGCAGGAGCGAACCACTCCCGAGAACTCGAACCCCGGGGTGATGGGCCAGCCCACCATCTGCCGGGCCGATTCGTAGAGGCCCCAGCGGACAGCGACGTCGGCGTAGTTCACACCGGTGGCCTTCACGGAGACCACCACCTGCCCCGCCTCTGCCCGGAGGCCCTCCGCCTCTTCGAGCTTGAGCTCTTCGTACCCGCCGGCGCGGTGGATGACGATCCTCTTCATCATACCGAGGCGTGGTTCCCCCGGTCCAGGAGGTTGTCCCGCAGCCAGCGGACGATCTCGTCGCTCTCCAGGAGTGGCCTGCCGTCGATGAGGAGGCAGGGCGATTTCTGTTTCCCGGTGAGCTGGACCAGTCGTTCGATGGCCCCGGTGGTTTCGTCCAGTTCGGAGAGCTTGATCTGGGAGCCGAGGTTGTTTTGATCGATGAAGTCCCGGACCTTTCGGGAGTAGGGACAGTGCCATCGATGGAGGAGTTCGAGGTTCATACGCGTTCCTTTTTTCCTGAGGTGATCGACTGGTCTAAGGGTAGCCCGGAGAAGAAGCTCTGGCGAAACCTCGTGCAGAAAAAACCAGGATTTTAATGGTAATTTGCGATAGGAGGAGCAGGTGCTAAGGCTACCGATTACCGAAGCGCGCTGACAGCCCCAGGGTGTACTGCGAATCATACTTGTCTTCGAAGTTTCGCACCAGGGTCACGCCCGCGTTGAGCGCCAGGTTCGAGGCGACCGCGAGTTGGAGTCCGGCGCCGGCGTACGGGTCGACTCGGAGTTTATTCGTCTTTTCTTCGCTCACCCCACCGGTGGTCACCGTCGTCTTCCCCTGCGACGCCCGGCCACCGGCGCGGAGGTAGACTCCGAGGAAACTTGAAAGGCCATAGGTGCTCCGAAGGCCCAGCGCGAGCCGGTCGGAGGTGTCCTCAACTTTCTGGGAGAGATCCGGGTAGTCCTCGCGGGACTTCGCCTGCGTGAGCTCGGCTTCGGCGGCGAGGGCCGTGCTCCCGTAGAGGGCCCGGAGTCCATAGGTTGCCCGGGAGACGTACTTCGAGGGCTCCGGGTAGCGGACGAGGGAGGTCTCCACTCCGTAGAGAGGCTCGACGGTGAACTTTTGGTTTGCCGCGAATGCGGTCGCCGCGAACGCGGTCGCCAGCGGAGTAGAGAGGATCAGGAGGAGGTGGAATCTTGCCATGAGGAATTCTAAGCCCGCGGAGAAAAAATTTAAAGGCGGTGAGATTTTCTCGCCCGTGAGCGATTCGCTCGGGTATAAAATTTCATCTAATCTTAAATTCGAAGCCCTTGCTATTTTACTTCGAAGCTTCGATGTGATTTAGTTAATTATGGGAAACCCCGTACATTCAAGGAGGAGTATGATTTTTTCACACACGGCAAACGCATCGATGGACGAACTCACGGACTACGCCAAGGCCCTCGAGGGACTCGTGTCCGACATGAGCAGCTCGGACCTGCCCTACGATACGAGACTCGAGATGATCCGGACCATGGTGACGGAGTATAACAAGACCCACCCGGACTTCCCGATCCACATCATGGACCAGCGGATCGGCTCGACCTACGACCGCTCCGAGGCCACCCAGGGCCGTCGGAACTCGGGTCCCCTAGCGCCGGTCCGCCGGCGCTGGAGTTCTCACCGGGAGCTCGAGGACGAACTTCGCGCCCGCTCCGTGCTCACTCTCCACCGAGATCCGCCCGTGGTGGAGCTCGGCGATCTGCTGGGAGATGTAGAGCCCGAGGCCCAGGCCACTGTAGCTCTTGGGAGACACCGCCCGCTCGTAGCGCTTGAAGATCCGCTCGTGGTCCACCGGCGAGATCCCGATCCCGCGGTCGCAGACCACCAGGCGCGCCGTCTCCCCGACTTCTTCCACCTTTAGCTGGATGGGCTGCCCGGCCCCGTACTTGAGCGCGTTGGTGAGGAGGTTCACGATCACCTGTTCGATCCGGAACGCGTCCCAGGTCCCGACGACGGCCTTCCCGGGATGGAAGACGATCGAGCTCCCGGACTTTTCGATGTTCTCCTTGAAATCCGTCAGGACCTTCCGCAGGAGCTCGGTGAGGTTGACTGGGGCCAGCTGGAGCTCGAGCTTCTTGGCGGAGAGCCGGGAGACGTCCACCAGTTCCCGGATGAGCCGCGAGAGGCGCTCGACCTGGCCCTGGGACGTGTAGAGCATGCGGAGGACCTTCTCGGCGTCGAGCCGGTCCACCTGGGACGCGGAGAAGAGCTGGATGAAGGTTTCCATCTGCAGGCTCAGCGGCGTGATGGGAGTCATGAGCTCGTGGCTCGCCATGAGGAGGAACTCGTCCCGCGCCGCCAGGGCTTCCTTGAGCTTCTCGTTTTCCCGGGTCTTCTGGATCGCCTCCTCCAGGAGGAGGTTCTTCTTCTTCAGCTCCTTGGACTGGAGGTAGAGCTCCACGAAGACCGCGACCTTGGCCCGGAGGATGGTGGTGTTGATGGGCTTGAAGAGGAAGTCCACCGCCCCGGCCACGTACCCCATCTCCTCGTACTCGTCGGTGCGGTGGATGGCGGTGGCGAAGATGATCGGAGTGTTCTGCGAGAGCGGCTCCTTCCGCATGAACTTCGCGGTCTGGAAGCCGTCGAGCTCGGGCATCTGGACGTCGAGGATGATGCACGCGAACTCCTGGTGCTTCACCAGCTCGAGCGCATCGAAGCCGGAGAGGGCCTCCTTCACCACGTAGCCGCTGCCCTTGAAGGCGGCCTGCAGCGCGATCAGGTTCTCAAGCTTGTCGTCGACGACGAGGACCTGGACGAGGGGGAATCCGCTCATTCACAGAACGCCCGGATCGCGCTGGTCAACGAGTTGAGCTGCACGGGTTTGATCAGCACGGGTTCGGTGCCGATGGACTTCGCACTCTCTTCGTAGGCGGAGCAGAGGACCACCGGAATCCGGGAAAAAATCGGATGGTC
>SXUH01000160.1 GCA_005791855.1 Bdellovibrionales bacterium | reverse complement strand
GAACTTCTCGCCGGACTCGAGGTGCGAGAACTGGTCCGGGAGGATGATGTCCGGAGTCACGCCCTTGTACTGGGTCGAGCTTCCGTTCACGCGGTAGAATTTTTGGATGGTGATCTTGAGCGCGCCCAGCGGGGAGTAGGACTTCGCCATCGGCGAGACGTACCCGTCGAGGTCGACGACGGCCTGGACGGTCCCTTTCCCGTGGGAGAACTCTCCGCCGACGACCACGGCCCTTCCGTAGTCCTGGAGGGCGGCCGCGACGATCTCGGAGGCGGAGGCGGAGAAGCGGTTGATGAGGACGATGGTCGGCTTCTGGAAGTCCACCGTCGGATCGGTGTCCGCGAGGATGTCCGGCGTCCCACTGGTGGCCTTCACCTGGACGATCGGGCCCTTCTCGATGAACAGGCCCGAGATCATGCGCGCGTCCTCGAGGGCGCCGCCGCCGTTGTTCCGGAGGTCGACGATGAGGCCGTCGACGCCTTCCTTGTTGAGGCGCTGGATCTCCTTGCGGGTGTCGTCGGTGACGTTCCGGCCGGAGCGATCATTGAAGTCCCGGTAGAACTTCGGGATGTTGATGTAGCCGACCTTGGACTTGACTCCGGTCATCTCGAGGACGGTCCCCTTCACGTAGGACTCTTCGATCTCGACGACGTCCCGGATGATGGGAACGACCTTCACCAGCCCGTTGGGCTTCTTCACCGTGAGGCGGACCTCGGTTCCCTTCTTCCCGCGGATGAGCTTCACCGCGTCCCGGAGGGACATGTCCACCACGTCCACCGGCTCTTCCTTGCCCTGGGCGACCTTCAGGATGATGTCTTCCGCTTCGACCTCCTTGGTCTTCCAGGAAGCGGAACCCGGGACGATCCGCTCGACCTTGATGTAGGAGTTGTCTTCCCGGAGGATCGCGCCGATCCCCTCGAGCTTGCCGGACATGTCGATGTCGAAGTCTTCCTTCTCCTCCGGCACGAGGTAGTTGGTGTGCGGGTCGAAGACCTTGGTCACCGAGTTGTAGAACTTATCCAGCTTGTCCGAGCGCTTCTCGTTCACGAGCCGGGAGAAGATCTTCTTGTAGCTCTTGACGACCTTCGAGCGGGCCTCCTTCTCGATGTCGGCGTCGGAGAGCTTCTTGTCGGTGGTCGGTTTCTTCTTGTTGCCCTTCTCGTCGGTGGCCAGGCCGTTCTGCTCTTCCTTCATGTCCACCATGCGGCTCAGGACCTCGAACTTCATGAGCCGTTCCCAGTGGGCGAAGAGGTCCTTCTCCGTCTTGAGGAAGAGGCGCTTCTTCGGATCGGTCTCGAGGACTTCCTTCTTGGTGTAGTCCATCGGTTTGGTGAGGAGGTCGTCGACGTACTTCTCGATCTGGCCGATGCGCTTGTTCATCACCTCCGCGGTGGTGTCGAGGATGGTGAGGTCGCCGGAGATCAGCATGTCGTCGAAGTTCCGGCGGTAGTTCTCGAGCTCCTTCACGTCGGACTGGAGGAGGAACTGCTTCCCGTAGTCGATCCGCTCGAGGTAGACCTTGAAGGCGTTCTCCGAGAGCGCGTTGTCGATGGCCTTGCTCGAGAGGTGCATGTTTTCCAGAGCGCCCTTGAGGATGTTCCCCAGGACCATCTCCCGCGTGTAGCGCGGCTTCGAGGAGATGATGGAACCGAGGACCGAGGGCTTCTCACCTTTTTCTTGTGGTGACAAGGATGGCTGGGCGACCTTCGGGTCCGTCTTCGTGGTCTGGGCAGAGGTCAGCTGAGAAGAGAGGGCGAGGAAAACTAATAAACTCTGGGATTTCATGAAACCTCTATTTTTCGCATTAAGAATGGGTATGGGTATTTTCTACTTTGGTCACTACAGATGCAATCTTTTTCCCTCAGAATCTCTTGGAGATCGCTTGGACGAAGGTGTTAACTTCCTGAGTCTTTTTATCATCCTTAGAGCAGATGTCTTGTGTTTCGCCCTTCATCGTAAGGCGAAGCGTCACTTTGCAATCTCCAGGAGCGCTTGGGATTTCGTACTGGCATTTTAAAAACCGGGTGGCGAAGTCCAGGTCCATCTTCTTGGCCTCGCGGCTGTCGATCTTCTTGATGAGATCTTCCTTTCCCTTGGAGCTCTTGAGGAAGTACTCCATGGAATCGGTCCGCTCGAGCCAGAAGGTTTTCTTCTCACCGACGTCTTCGACCTTGAAGAGGACGTGCTGGTTGCGAAGGTCCGTGGAGCTCTCCTTCAGGGGCTGCTCGGAGTGCTGGGCGAAGGCACTGAAACTGAGCACGAAGATTACCAGGCGCAGGAATGGGTTCATCTCCACATTATCCCATAGGCTTTGATGACTTTCAAAGAAAAGCTTACTAGAATTCCGCATGCTCTACGATTTGCTTAGATCCGCTTTGTTTAGCCTTCCCCCGGAGAAGGCCCACGACCTGACACTTCGGATCGCTTCCCTCTCGCCCACTCTCGGTCGGCTTACCGGGATGACGCCGGACCCGCGGCTCAGCGTGAAGGTCGGGTCGGTTCAGTGGAGCTTTCCGGTAGGTCTGGCCGCGGGCCTGGATAAGAACGCCGAAGCGCTCGCCTTCTTCTCGGCGCAGGGATTCGGCGCCATCGAGTGCGGCACCGTGACCCTCGCGCCCCAGCTCGGAAATCCGCTCCCGCGCATGTTCCGCTACCCGGAGGAGAAGAGCATCCGCAACGCCATGGGCTTTCCCAACCAGGGCCTTGAGCGGATCAAACCGCGACTCAAGGCCTACGACTCGAGCGCCGTCCTCGGCGTGAACATGGGAAAGAACAAGCACACGACCCCGGAGGGAAGCATCGGAGAACTCTGCGAGATCTTCCGGAGCCTCGAGGCCCACGCGGGCTACTTCGTGGTCAACGTCTCCTCTCCCAACACCCCGTGCCTGCGCGCCCTCCAGGAAGCCTACTACCTCAAGGAGCTCTTCCGGGAGCTCCACAAGATCAATCGGAAGAAAGACCTCTACCTGAAGATCTCCCCGGACCTCTCGCGGGAGAAGGTCATCGAACTCACCCGCCTCGCCTACGACCTGGGACTCACGGGCCTCATCGCCACCAACACCACCATCATGGCCGAGCGGGGCACCGGCGGCGTCTCCGGGGACCTCCTGAAGTCCACCGCGAGCGACGTCCGGCAGACCATCCTGAGCGAGAACCTCCCCATCGAGCTCATCGGCGTCGGCGGGATCTCCTCCTTCGAAGACCTGCTCCTCTTCTGGGCCCAGGGCGGGAAGGTGGTCCAGGCCTACACCGCCTACGTCTACCAGGGGCCCCGGCTTCTGCGCGACCTCGAGAAGAAGACGCTGGAGTTCCTCGCCGCCGAGGGGCTGCCGGATCTGGAGAGCTTCTTCCGCCTACCGAAGTACGATCGCCTGCGCCGGATCAGCCAGCGTAGTTAGTCCGGCCGATGTTCTTCTCGATGTACTCGATGATCATGCCCGCGATGTCCAGGCCCGTCGAGGCTTCGATGCCCTGAAGGCCCGGAGAGGAGTTGACCTCGAGGACCAGGGGCCCGCGCGAGGAGCGCAGGAGGTCGACGCCGGCCACGTTGAGGCCCAGCGCCTTGGCGGAGTTGATCGCCGCCGCCGATTCCTCCGGGGTGATGTCCACGGGCATGGCCGAGCCGCCGCGGTGGAGGTTCGACCGGAACTCTCCGTCCTTCGCCTTCCGGATCATGCTCGCCACCACCTTGTCACCGATGACGAAGGCGCGGATGTCGCTGCCGTTGCTCTCGCGGATGAACTCCTGGACGATGAAGTGGGCCTTCATCTGCCGGAACCCGTCGATCACCGACTCGGCGGCCTTCTTCGTCTCCGCGAGGATCACTCCCTTGCCCTGGGTCCCTTCGATGAGCTTGATCACGCAGGGGGCGCTCCCCACCATGCTCACGAGCTTCTCCGACATCTGCGTGGAGTGGGCGTAGCTGGTGGTCGGAAGGCCGATGCCGGACCGGGAGAGGATCTGCAGGCACCGGAGCTTGTCCCGGGACCGGGTGATCGAGTTGGATT
>SXUH01000016.1 GCA_005791855.1 Bdellovibrionales bacterium | reverse complement strand
GTTGATCTCCGACTCTTTGAAGACGCCGGTCTTCAGGAGGACGTTGGTCTTCTTCGCATCCTTGAGGACGCTGATGGCTTCCGGAGTCGTCCGGAGGTTCCCGAGGCCCCGCTTAGCGGCTTCCTTCACCCAGTCCTGGGAGTAGCCGTCGCCGTTGAAGACGACCTTCTGGGCGTTCCCGTACCACTTGAGGATGACGGCGGTGAGGGCGTCGTCGGCGGACTTGCCCTTGCCGATCTCGTCTTCGATGATCTTGTTGGTCTCTTCGAAGATGTCAACCACGGCGGCGTTGAGGATCGAGAGCGGGTAGCCGATGGACGCCGAGGAGCCGCAGGCGCGGAACTCGAACTTGTTCCCGGTGAAGGCGAACGGCGAGGTCCGGTTCCGGTCGGTGTTGTCCTTGAAGAGGTCGGCGAGCTGGCGCGCGCCGAGGTCGAGGAGGACCTTGCTGTTGGCGACGTACTTCCCGCCGGAGATCATCGAGTCGAGGATCTTCGTCAGGGTGTCCCCGAGGAACACGGACATGATGCTCGGAGGAGCTTCGTTGGCGCCGAGGCGGTGGTCGTTCCCGTGGGACGCGATCCCCATGCGGATGATGTCCGCGTGGCGGTAGACGGCTTCGCAGACCGTGGCCACCACGGCGAGGAAGCGGAAGTTCTCGTGCGGGTTGTGGCCCGGCTCGAGGAGGTTCACGCCGGAGTCGGTGGACATGGACCAGTTGAGGTGCTTCCCGGAACCGTTCACGCCGGCGAACGGCTTCTCGTGGAGGAGGCAGACGAAGTCGTGCTTCAGGGCCACGGTCCGGAGGACGGTCATGACGATCTGGTTATTGTCGGCGGCGACGTTGGCGTCCTTGAAGATCGGAGCGAGCTCGAACTGGCCCGGGGCGACCTCGTTGTGCCGGGTCTTGGCCGGGATCCCCATCTTGTAGAGCTCGATCTCCACTTCCTGCATGTAGGAGAGGACGCGGTCCTCGATGAGGCCGAAGTAGTGGTCCTCGAGCTGCTGGTTCCGCGCGGTGAGGGACCCGAAGAGGGACCGGCCCGTCATCACCAGGTCCTGGCGGCCGAAGTAGAAGGCCTTGTCGATGAGGAAGTACTCCTGCTCGGCCCCGCAGGTGGTGTAGACCTTCGAGACGTCCTTCATGCCGATGAGGTTACAGAACTTCGTCATCACTTCGTTGATCTTGAGGTCGGAGCGGAGGAGCGGCGTCTTCGTGTCGAGGGCGTCGCCGTGGTAGGACACGAAGGCCGTCGGGATCACGAGGGTCTTGCCGTTCGCGCTCTCCTGGATGAAGAGCGGAGAGGTCAGGTCCCAGGTGGTGTACCCGCGGGCCTCGAAGGTCGCCCGGGAGCCGCCGTTCGGGAAGGAGGAGGCGTCCGGCTCACCCTGCATGAGCTGGGACGCGGAGAGGGCCTCGATGGGCCTGTCGTTGTCAAAGCTCAGGAAGGCGTCGTGCTTCTCGGCGGTGGACCCGGTCAGCGGCTGGAACCAGTGGCAGAAGTGGGTCGCGCCCTTGGAGATCGCCCACTCCATCACGGAGTTCGCGACCTTCGTCGCGAGCGGCTTGTCGATGGTCCGCTTCCCGTCGATCACCTGCTTGAGCGCCTCTTTGTCTTCGGCGGAGAAGGACTTCGAGAGGTGGTAGTTGTAGACGTTCTCGCCGTAGTACTGGCTGACCTTGAGGTACTTGCCCTGTTCGTTCACGGGGACCGGGCACTTCCGCGCCTTGCGGTTGTACACGGTGAGCTTCGCCTGTTGTCTGAGCTGATTGGACATAATGATTTCTCCTGAAAGATATCTTTCTAACCGATGTGGAATTTATAGGAAAACTAGAGTCTATTATCGTCAAAATTCGGGTTTTAATCTAACTAAATATATAAACTTATCAATTTAATTAATTCTGTATAAAGTATGTCCAAAATGCTTCACACAAAACTGACTAAAGCTTTAACAAACCCCGAGGACCCCGACTGGGATGTGTTGGTTCATAATACACTCGGTCTAAACACCCATCCGAACAGGAAACAGGGGTTTTTATTGTCCCGGGAAGCGCTGAGGCTGGCGCTGGCCGAGCGGGGGTATCGGGCGGAACTAAAACAGTTGGACGTCGAAGACAACCACTCGCTAAGAATCTTCCCCGGGCTCACCCTCTCCCTCTCCCATACCCCGGCGGCGGGAGCGGCGATAATAGCAGACAAGGTTACTTACCGGTCCGTGGGGGTGGACATCGAATCCCCGTCGAGGAAAGTCAAAGACTCCATCATCCAGCGGATCTCCCACCCGGACGACGGGAGCTTTTTACCCATCGAGCTCTGGTGCCTGAAGGAAGCGTGCTTCAAGGCGCTGATGAACTCCGGGGAGTTCCCTCGACCCATCGAGTTCTCCAGCATCCAGGTGCGCGCGGGGGCTTGGGCCCACTCCCCCTCGGGGCTCTGCGGGAAACTCGAGGTTAGGCTCGCGGAGGGACTTGTACTGGCAGAGGCTTACCTAGAAAACTAAAGCTCTTCTCCGCCAGCGCCCGGTCGACCACCTTGATCTCCTTGACGTTCCTCGGCGACGGACACGGGATCACCTCTACGCGCTCGATCTTCCCCATCCGCGCCACCAGGATTTCATAGGGCTTGTTGATCTCCATGATGGAGATCAGATCGGCCGCGTCTTCTCGGAGGAAGCGCAGCCCGTTGAGGAAGACGATCTCGTCGCCGGGATTGATCCCGGCCCGGTACGCCGGCGAGTCAAGGTAGACCATCCGCGCGAAGGCCCGGTCCCCCACGAAGTCCCAGTCGATCCCGAGGTAGGGAACCTTGGATTCGTACCACTCCAGCCGGCAGCCCACGGTTCGGAAGACCGTCTCGAAGTCGATGTCCTCGGTGGTCTCGATCATGGTGGAGAAGGCGTCCAGGGTCTCCGCTCCTCCGAGCTCGGCCACGATGGAGTAGAATTCTTCTTTATTCATGC
>SXUH01000159.1 GCA_005791855.1 Bdellovibrionales bacterium | reverse complement strand
TACGACCAGCGGTACAAATTTTCCGAATTTGTTTTTCTTCATAAGAGCTCCTTAAATTTAAGTGCGAGAGTGCACAATTTTTTTTTATCTGGAAGAGAAGCAATGTGGGGGCCAAAAAATAACGTGGTGATCTCGGAAGGAAGTCCGTTTCCCGGCGATGAAAAAAATCCTCTGGGGTGAATTGCCTGGGAACTATGTCTCGCGCTAGAATAGGTGGGCAAACACTCCACAAGGTTTCACCATGTCCAGTTCCGCCAAAGCTTTAGAGTTCCTGAAAATTTCGTCGCACTTCAAGCTCGGCCACCTTCCCACCGAAGGGTTCCATCCGAAGACGAAGGACCTCTCGGAGCTGGTGAAGGCGGACGCGGCGGCGGGCCTGCGGCTCCTCTCGGAAGTGGACCATTCTTCTCTGGAAATCATGCGTTCGAAGACGGAGGAGCTGTGGAGACTCGCCCAGGACATCCAGGACACGCTGGCCCGGGGCCACAAGGTCTTCATGTGCGGCTGCGGGGCGACCGGGAGGCTCTCCCTGGTCCTCGAGACTCTCTACCGGCAGAAGTTCGGCCACACCGACCAGGTCATCTCCTTCATGGCGGGCGGGGACTTCGCGCTCATCAAATCCGTGGAGAGCTTCGAGGACAAGACCGAGTACGGCGTCCGCCAGCTGATGGAGCTCGGCATGGGGCCGAACGATCTGCTGCTCGCCTCCACCGAGGGCGGGGAAACACCCTTCGTCATCGGCGCGGCCAACAAGGCGGCGAGCTATTCCTCGAGGAAGCCCTACTTCCTCTACTGCAACCCGGACGAAGAGCTCCTGCCCATCGAACGCTCCAGAGAGGTCATCCAGAACCCGAAGATCCACAAGGTGAACCTCACCGTGGGGCCCATGGCGATCTCCGGCTCCACCCGGATGCAGGCCTCGACGGTGCTCATGCTCGGCATCGGCGTAGGGCTCCTGTACCAGCACAAGACCGAGGAAGACTTCCGGGTCTTCTACCAGGACTTCCTGAAGAACCTGGGCCTCACGCACTACGAGGCCCTGGCGCCGTTCACCAAGCTCGAGGCCCGGCTCTACCAGGAGAATAAATTCTTAAACTACGTCACCGATCCCTTCCTCGCCATCAGCATCCTCACGGACACCACCGAGCGCTCCCCGACGTTCTCCCTCCGGCCCTTCGAGAACCGGCAGGACGCGCACGCGGACCATGGCCTGTGCTACCTCTTCATCCCGGAAGCCGAGACCTCGGGCCACGCCTGGAGCGAGCTCCTCTGGAGGAGTCCGAGGCCCGTGGAGTGGGAGGAGCTCGACGGGAGGATCGGCCTTGAGCGGATCTTCGGCTTCGACATCTCCCACCAGGGAATGAAGAACCGGTCCCTGCACGTTCCGACGGTGGACTTCAGCATCACCTACGACGACGGCCGGGTGCTCTTCAAGTGCCAGAAGGAAGAGGCCGTGTTCGAGTGGGGAGAGGATCCGCTCTTCAACCACCTCATGGTGAAGATGCTCCTGAACGCCCATTCCACGGCGATCATGGGGATCCTGGGTCGCTACCAGGGCAACGTCATGACCTGGGTGCGCCCGAGCAATAACAAGCTCATCGACCGGTCGGCGAGGTACATCCAGCAGCTCCTGAAGAACTCCGGCAAGACGGCGACCTACGAAGCGGTGGTGGAGAAGATCTACGAGACCATCGACGAGCTGAACGAAAACGAACCCGTGGTGCTCCGGGTCCTGGAGAAGTTCTAGGACTTCCGGCCCGGGTCGTCCTTGTCGTCGCTTTCCTTGATGCCCTTCTTGAAGTTCTTGATGGATTCCCCGAGCGAGCTTCCGAGCTGCGGAAGCTTCTTCCCTCCGAAGAAGATGACAACGATGAGGAGTACCAGCATCAGTTCGCCAAAGCCAAGTCCTAACATTTCTTCAATCCTTGTTTGTCCACAGATGTCCCTAGTTTCTCAGTAAAGGCGGGAGAGGTCCATCCCGTACTTCCCGGGAGAATAATTTGCCATCCGCTGGTCCTTGAGGTCTTTGTACTGTTTCGCTCCGTTACTCAAGGAGGCGTAGGGGAAGATGGCGATGCCTCCGCGGGGAGTGAAGTCGCCCATCACCTCGAGGAACTTCGGCTTCAGGAGCTTGAAGAGGTCGGTGCAGATCTTCTGGACGCAGTCTTCGTGGAAGTCGCCGTGGTTCCGGAAGCTGAAGAGGTAGATCTTCAGGGACTTCGACTCCACCATCTCCTTGTCGGCGATGTAGTTGATGAAGACCTTCGCGAAGTCCGGCTGTCCGGTCTTCGGGCAGAGGGAGGTGAACTCGGTGCAGATGAAGCTCGTCCAGGCGTCGTTCTGCGGGTTCTTGTTAGGAAACTTTTCGAGCACTTTAGGAGAGTAGGTTGCCGGGTAATCGGTTGCCGTGTTGCCCAATAGGGACACCGACCCAAGTTCTGAATCTTGTCGACCTTCTGTTTTAATCTTTTTGGCCACGGTGGCACCCCTTTTAACTTTTGATTCTAGTCATTTAGCGTCATTTATGACAAAAAGTTAGCATTCTTTCAACTAGCAAATTTGGCCGGGACTGTATGACCGAGAAAATCAAAGTAATTTTGGGGCAACTGGGCTCTCCCAAGAGCACCAAGGTCAGTGACGTCCGGGAGTACCTGAGAGAGTTCTTAGGGGACCCGCGGGTGGTGGACTACAACCCGGTCCTGTGGAAGGTCATCCTGAACCTCTTCATCCTCCCGTTTCGTCCGAAGACCTCGGCGCAGGCGTACGCGCGGATCAAGACTCCGGAAGGCTTCCCGCTCATCACCAACACGGAGAAGGTCGCCAGTGCCCTAAGGCCCCGGCTCGATCCGAACCTCGAACTCAACCACGCCTTCCTCCTCTCGAGCCCCCGGGCCTCGGAGGTGCTGGACGCCTGGGAAAGGGAAGACGTCTTCGAGCGGGCCCAGAGAGTGCTCGTCCTACCGCAGTTCCCGCAGTACGCCGAGAGCACCATCGGCTCCGTGGTAGACGCCCTCGGTGGGGAATTCAAAAAGCGAGTGAACCTTCCGAGCTTCACCGTTGTGAACTCCTACCACCGCTCCCGGGCCTTCATCGACCACTCGGTTCGGAAGATCAGGGAATCCCTGGCCCGCAACCCCCAGATCCAGGAAGTGGTGATCTCCTTCCACGGGATCCCGCTCCGGCGCGTGCTCGAGAAGAAAGACATCTACCTCCTCCATTGCCTCGAGACCTTCGAACTCCTCAAGGCCCGCCTGGACCTGCGGATCCCGGTCTCCATGTACTTCCAGTCTCGCTTCGGCTCCGAGGTCTGGCTCGGGCCCTACACCGATGAGGCCGTGCTGAAGAAGATCGAAGGCGGAACGAAGACCGTCGGCGTGTACTGCCCGAGCTTCGTGGTGGACTGCCTCGAGACCACCGACGAGATCGGCAACGAACTTGGCCACCGGGTGAAGGACGCCGGCGGGGCCCTGGTCCACATCCCGTGCCTCAACTCCGACCCCGAGTGGATCGCCGACTACGCCCGCTTCATCAACACCTACGCCAACGGCAGCGAAGCCGAGCGCCAGGAACTCTTCTATAAAATCGACGTCAAAGAAAGGTACAAAGCCGTGATCAAAGAGCAAGAAAAGAACGCGCCCTCCGCCCTCACCCCCGAGTCCAAGAAGATCCTGAAGCTCATGTTCCTCACCATGTTCCTGGACCTCGTCGGCTTCTCCATCATCTTCCCGATGTTCCCCGCCATGGCCAAGTACTACCTCAGCGTGGACCGGGACAACTTCTTCCTGAGCGGAATGATGAACCTCATCGAGAGCATCCAGACCATCTCCCTGGGGCCCGACGGGGCTCCGCAGATGAGCACCATCGTCCTCTTCGGGGGGCTCCTGGGGGCCCTGTACTCTCTGCTCCAGTTCCTGGCCGCCCCGGTCTGGGGGAGCATCTCCGACCGCGTGGGACGAAAGCCCGTGCTGCTGATCTCCGTCTTCGGGCTCTTCGTGAGCTACGTCATGTGGTTCTTCTCCGGCTCCTTCACCACCCTCATCCTGGCGAGGCTCGTGGGCGGACTCATGTCGGGGAACCTCTCCATCGCTTCCGCGGTGGTGAGCGACGTCACCGATGAGAAGAACCGCTCCAAGGGCATGGCCGCCATCGGGATCGCCTTCGCCCTGGGCTTCGTCTTCGGCCCGGCCCTGGGCGGGATCCTGTCACTCTACAATCCGATCGCCCACTACCCCGCGCTCGAAGCCTGGGGGGTGAATCCGTTCTCCGCGCCGGCCCTCCTCGCGGCCGTGCTTTGTTTCTTTAACTTCTTCACCATCTTCCGGTCCTTCCCGGAGACCCTCAAGCGGGGAGCGGCGAGGCACATCCAGAGGAGTGTTAACCCGCTCCGGATCTTCAGGCCCCTCCCGGTGCCGGGGGTGAACCTCACGAACTTTGCGTACTTCCTCTTCATCACCGCCTTCTCCGGGATGGAGTTCACCCTGACCTTCCTCGCCGTGGAACGGCTCGGGTACACCTCCATGGACAACGCCTACATGTTCATCTTCATCGGCTTCGTCATCGGAATGGTCCAGGGAGGGTACGTCCGCCGGAAGGCCCACCAGGTGGGGGAGCGGAAGATGAGCTTCAATGGCCTCATGTGCATCATCCCCGGCCTCGTCCTCCTGGCCTACGCCAGACAGGGTTGGATGCTGTACGCGGGGCTCTTCTTCCTCTCCGTCGGGTCGGCGATGATCATCCCGTGCCTGACCTCGCTGGCCTCCTTCTACTCGCCGAAGGAGATCCAGGGCCAGAGCCTCGGGATCTTCCGGTCGCTCGGGGCCCTCGGGAGAGTGCTCGGGCCTGTGTACGCGTCGCTGGTCTACTGGAAGTTCGGCTCGGTGAACGCGTACCTGATCGGGGCGGGGTTGATCATCCTGCCGGCGCTCTTAGTGAAGCGACTGCCGCCGCCGCCGCATGCGGAAGCAGAAGCTTAGCTCGTGGAAAATACAGCGGAAGTCCCAGAGAACTGAAGCCTTTGACTCCGAGAGTAGGGGTCATTTATATTGAAGAGCTAGAAGTGGCACGCCTGGAATTTAAAAATTGCGCCGAACCCTCCACCCCTTAACTGGGAGAAGGAAACCTGTGAAGGCTGGCCTGCGAGCTGGCCTTCGACTTTATCACAGGCGTCTTTCAACCTCTGGTTTCCTTCGGCCTGAGCTCGGCTCTCTCGTACATCATGAGGTGTGAAGATCGTCCCCCCACGGTAAGCAGCACTCGTCAGCAGAAGAACTTTCTTGCCCTCGATCATTTCGAAGGCCCTCGGAGGTGCGTACTGTCCAACTTCGAATCGGCACAATTGCGCCGCGAGGATGCTCCCGAAACCTCCGCTACTGAAATGGCCTGAGAGTTTGACCGGATCCTTGTGAAGAGCACCTCCCACTTCGTCGCAGCTTGCTCTCAGGTTAGTTGCAACTTCTAGTTGTGCCTTCCTTTCCCGTTCTGCTTCTGACGTGAAGATCGTGCCTCCTCGAGTGACGAAGGTCTTTACGATCAGGGCCCTCGCAGCGTTCGAAGAGTAAGCTTCCGAGAAACAGGAAGTGGTCATGGTTAGCGCTATGAAGCTATAAAAGAATTTCATATTCACCTCGGATTAGTTGATACGTTAGGATAGGAGATTATTCCTAAGCCTAATAGGTATAGGGCGTCGAGGTGCTGGACATAGAATCTGCCAAGCGAAGGGCACGCGCTAGTCGACCGGCGGCTTCATCCGGTTATCGATGGCGTACATCACGGATTCCTTGAACAGGGCCCAGAACTTATCCGTCTCGAAGTTGTTCGAGTTCGGGAGCTCGAGGGTGTAGGTCGGGATGTGGTTTTCCTTCCCGGCCCAGTTCCCGAGGCTCCCCGGGAAGATGGGGTAGTTGGAGATCTTGTACCCGGAGGATTTCTGGCTCATCTGCTCGAGGAGGATCTTGGCGGTCGTCCCGGACTCGGCCTTGAGCGACGGTCCGTCGTAGTCGAGGAGGGTCAGGGGCGCGTGGACGGTGATGACCTTGTTAGGCTTGTAGCGTTTGATGAGGTTCATCTGGAAGACGGTTTCCTGCTCGGAGCCCGGCGTGTGGCCCGGGAACTTCCGCTTGTCATTCTTGTAGGTGTCCCGCCAGCGCTTGAGGGCATGGGCCTGCCAGTCCCGGGTCGGGAAGTTCCGGTTCACGTCCACGCCCCGGCCATTGGTCCGGCTCGGGACGGCCTTGAGGAAGGAGTCGGGAGTGACCAGCGGGGCGACCACCACCATCTTGTCGGTGAAGGTGTGGTTGGTTTTGAGCTCGTGGAGGAGGTCCCAGCAGAACTTCACCGGAGTGATCTCGTCACCGTGGACTCCGCAGAGGACGAGGGTGGTGTTGGCGGCGGCTTCGGACTTCTCGTCGCCGAAGGTGGCCCACATGAGGGGAGTGCCGAGGGAGGAGTTCCGGATGTGCTCCCAGCTGTACTGGTCGCACTTCGGGTCGCCCCAGCGGTACTCGTGGAACTTCTTCCCGAGCTCCGCGCAGTACTTCTTGATGGCCGGGGAGAGTTCCTTGGCCGGAGACGCCGGTGCCGCGGCGACGGGGGCGGTCGGTGCCACGGAGGCCACCTGCGGGTTCACGGGCGCTTCCTCCGCGACGGCGAGCGCAGTGAGGAAGAGGGAACCGGCAAAGGCCAAGGTCGGTAAATGCATTTTCCTATTTTAATAAAAATACGGGAAACTGTCTTTATGAATAAGTTTCTGGTGCTCGCAAAAAACAAGCGGACCTATTTCCTGAGAAGGTTGATCGAGGAGGTCGGAGAAGGCGCGGCGACCATCCTTAACCCCTGGGAGGACCGGCCCGAGGCCACCTACTTCGAGCGAGTGCTGGTGCGGACGAGCGGGGTGTGCCCGGACACGACGGACCTCGACCTCCTCGAGCGGAAGTTTTCTGCGGTGACCTCCGTCAACCCGCTCCCGGCCCTGCGACTCTTCCGCACGAAGAAGACCCAGTACGAGGCGTTCCCGGCGTTCCGGATCCCGATGTTGCCGTGGGTTGATCTCAAGGCCGTCACCCGGGACGGTCTCACCGTCTTCATGGAGAAGTACCCTCACGAAAGATACATCATCAAGCCTCACCGAGGACAGGGCGGCTGGGGAGTCCGTGGCCTCACCAGGGAAGAGCTCGAGCACTGGTTTGCGTCCGAAGTGGACCGCGAGTACCTCCTCCAGCCACTGGTCCGAGGAGCGACGGAGCTTCGGTGCTTCTTCATCAAAGACTGGTGCCTCACCCTGGAGAGAAGGAACCCCAGCGGGGGAGCGGCGAACTTCACCCAAGGAGGAGAGGCCCGGGTCGTTGCCACGGACCCCGAGGTCCGGGCCCTCCTGGCGCAGTTGCGAAAGCACGTCCCCATCTTCTACGGGGCCCTGGACCTCTTCCGGACCCCGGACGGCCTCATTACCCTAGAGATCAACTCGGTCCCGGGGATCGAGCAGCTCGAGCGGGTAAGTGGGGAGAACGTCATGAAGAAGCTCCTGGAACACCCTGATTTTTAGCTGCCAATTTTTTCTGCCATCTTTCTAAAGTTCCGGGGCCCTCCCACCGATACGTTAGCAGATTAGGTCATTAAAAGGGAGCTCCTATGCTAACCAGTTTCTCTGAATTCAAATACTACCAGTCGTTCCGGGTCCCCGTGGAATCCCGTGACGACGTGATGTTCCTGGTGGAGTACGAGACCGACCAGGGGAAGCTCGAGTTCGTCGAGAAGACCAAGCTCACCGACGTCAGCATGACGGGCCTCGGGTTCCTCACCACCTTCCCGCTCGCCGTGGGGACCACGCTCCGGTGCTCGATCCAGTTCAAGCGCCTGCGCTTCGACTTCGGCGCCAGCATCGTCCGGGCCTTCCGGGACGCGAACTCGACGCACGACGAGACCATGCTCTACGGCGCCGAGCTCGACGCCGAAGACTACACCAACATGAAGCGCTTCATCGAGCAGTACATCCAGAGCCTTCCGCCGGAGCGGCTCAAGGATAGCCTGATCCAGCTCGCCCTGACCCAGCACTACTCCTCCGAGAAGGAAGGCTTCGAGATGTTCTCGCTGCTCCTCTCCCTCTTCAAGGACATCACCCAGTTCGGGAACAAGGAGAAGTTCGTCGAGTCCATGCTCGAGGAGATCGTCCGCATCCTCAACGGCCAGCGCGCCTCGATCTTCCTCATCAACACCGAGACCAACGAGCTCGAGGCCGTCGCGGCGCTCGGGATCGACAAGGAGCTCCTGAAGTTCGACTACCGGAAGGGGATCGCCGGCTCCGTGTTCACCACGGGCGTGTCCCTCAACATCGACACGCTCACCGACCGCGTGCGCTTCTCCGAGGACATGGACAAGTACACGGGCTTCGAGACCAAGTCCATCATCTGCGGCCCGATTACCAACCGCGAGGACAAGATCATCGGGGTCATCGAGGTCCTGAACAAGCGGAACGAAGACCGCTTCACCGTGGAGGACGAGAAGACGATGAAGGTCCTCGCCCTCATCCTCTCCTCCGTGTTCCACCACTACAACCCGATGTCGGAGAAGTCCCTCATCCGCCGGTTCTCCACGCCGTACGACCGGGAGTTCGCCTGGATCGGCCGCTCGCCGCAGACCTCGGAGATCCGGAAGTCCATCATGCACCTCAAGGACATCGACTCCGCGCTCCTGATCAACGGAGAGGTGGGGACCGGGAAGAAGCTCCTCGCGCGCATCGTCCACAACGAAGGGAAGCGGGGCCTGGCCCCGTTCCTCACCATCTCCTGCAAGGGCGTGGACGAGAAGCACCTCGAGGCCGAGATCTTCGGCGCTCCGGGGATGAAGAGCAAGCTCGAGGAGTGCGTCGGCGGAACCGTCGTCTTCGACGAGATCACCTACATGCCCATCAGCATGCAGATGCGCCTCCTGGACGTCCTCGTCCAGCGCCGGCTCCCGGGGTCGAACATCACCCTGGACTTCCGCGCCATGTTCACCACCAGCAAGAACGTCAAGCAGCTGATCGAAGACGAAGGGGCCTTCAACCCGGCCCTCTACAACTTCATGTGCTCCTCGGAGCTCCACATCGACCCGCTCCGGAAGCGGCCGCAGGACATCGAAGAGCTCCTGACCTTCAACCTCAAGAAGGAGTGCCGCAAGCAGGGGCTCCTGCTCAAGGACTTCTCGGAGGCCGCCAAGGAGCTGCTCGTGAGCTACACCTGGCCCCAGAACGTCATCGAGCTCGAGCGCGCGGTGGAGAAGGCCGTGCTCTACAACCCGAAGGCCCACATCATCCACGACCTCGGGAACAAGTCCACGCCGATCATCGACCTGTCCAAGACCGGGAACTGCCTCCTGGAGAACATCCCGTTCGCC
>SXUH01000158.1 GCA_005791855.1 Bdellovibrionales bacterium | reverse complement strand
TACTTCGTCGAGGCGTTCGACAAGTGGAAGGGCCTCGGCGCACCTTCACGAAGAGAGCTCGGACTTCGGATCTATCCCTCCGGCGCCCTCACCGGCGCCTCCGCCGGACACTGGGTGACGAAGCGGAGCGAATCCCATTTCGTCTGGACGCTGCGGTCCTAGCCTCCTAGAGGAGGACCCGCATGTCCGGTTTGCCTTCTTCGTTTATGACGAAGTCCACCGGCACGGCGTAGAGGTTCCGGTGGTACTCTTCCGTGTTCGGAGGAATGACCCCACCGTACGAGCCATCGGGCTTGAGGTCCTTGTCTACTCCGTGGAAGAGGAGCCACCAGTCGCCGGAGTCGTCTCTCAAGAATGACCCACGGCCGGCCCAGGAGAGCCGGTATTTTCGCTTGATCTCGGAGAGGTACCTCTTCCAGGACGTCGACCCCGGTTCCCGTATGATCTCATGGAAGCCAATCGCCGATTTCTCTCGCACAGAGAGGATGACGTCGTAGTCATCCCCGGCGAAGTTCCCCGGGCTCCCCGCCAGAAAGAAGTACTCGCGCTTGGCCAGGTTCCGGTCCGTGATGTACGAAACGCCGCCGGGGACCCGCACCGCTCTCTTTGTTATCCGGATCCCTTCGGCCGTGAGGCTCGTGGGTCTGAAGCCTTCGATCAGCTTCGTGTGGGCCATCTCCTTCCCGCGGTTGGAGTCCGGATGGGGCTTCCCCTGGTCGTCGTTCACCGACGCCAGCAGCACCGATCTCCTCTCCGCGAGGACGGGTGTCTTCATTCTCCGAGCGAGGATCTCCGTCACTTCTACCGGGTTCGGCTTCCCGACCCGCCGGGTGACTTCTTCACTGATGATCCAGAGTTCCTTCCTCTGGCCACGGTCGACGATCTTGAAGTTCGGACCGTAGGCGTGGCCAATGTAGTTCCCCGGTAAGAAGGGGAGCCGGCCAAACCCCGGATGATCCGTCTCGGACGCACCCTTGCGGATCGGATTGAACACCGGGGTGCGGAGGATCTGCAGTCGCCCGTCTATCTCTGCGATGGGGTGCACTCTCCGTCGCCAGTTATCCTGCGTCCATCTCCCGAGGGCGCCGTCTTCCTGCAGGGCCACGCCGCCGAAGTAGAGGTCCGAGCCGGCGCGGATGCGGTTCCTCTCGTAGAACTCCACCAGGGACTTCTCAGAGAACACTTCGGTGAGGGCCTGGTACGGCAGCCGGTAGGTATCCCAGATCGCTTCCTTCCCAACCATCTTCTCACCGTTTGGGAGGTAGACGTCTCTGGAGATCAGCTCTCCCGGTGCTCCCCGGAGGAGGTCGTTCTTGTCTTTGTACTTCAGGTAGCTGAAGCCCGTCCCTTCAACCTGAGTTCCGTACACGAAGACCTCACCGGTTTTCTCATCGACGAACGCCACCGGGTCGGCGGGAGTTCTCCCGGGGAACTTCGTCTGCCCGCGGACCAGCTCCTTGCCGGTGAGCTGGACGACGCCGGAGGCCCGGTCGGCCTTCGCCCGAACCCGTCGGAGTTCTTCCTTCCCGTCCTTGACCGACGCCCGCTCGACGTTCGGTGGGGTCGAGCACCCGGGGAGTGCGACGGAAAGGCTGAGCGCAAGCAAGCACGACTGGAGGAGGTTCGGGAGGTAGGTGATCTTCATCCTCCGATGGTACCGCGGCCCGGGCCCGAATCAAGCAGGGGAAATTTTATCTTTCCGAAGACCTACCGGAGGCTGCCGTCGATCAGGGTGAGGAACTCGGGGTTCATGAAGTCGTGGATCTTCTTGTTCACGTAGATGACCTTCCCGCGGTTGAAGATGATCGAGACGGGGTAGGTGTTGATCATGAACTGGTTCGAGATCGAGCTCCCGGCATCGGACACGGACTCGAAGTTCAGATGGTGCTTGGCCTCGGTTTTCCGGATCAGCTCGAGGGCGGTCTCCCCTTCGTCACCGTTGATCCCGATCACCCGGACCTTGCCCTTGTACTTCTCCTGGAACTTCACCAGACTAGGAAATTCCTTCACGCAGGGGAGGCACCAGGATGCCCAGAAATTAAGGATGACGATGGGCTCGGGGAGCTTACTTAGCTGGATGGTAGTCTGCTTGGTGGTCGTCAATTTAAGTGCTTGGAAATTCGTCTCATAGACTGAGTGTTTTTGTTTATCTTGATCCACCTGTTCGGCGTTAAGATTAAAGCTGTCCCACAAGATTTGTGTGGAAAGAAACCCGGTAAAGGCCATAATGAACAGAAGAATGGGTATCAACTTATTTTTCATGAGAGCGCTTATCATATCGCATCTTAGAAGGATTATGAAGTCGAGGAAGTTGTTTCCAGAGAATAAGTTCTGGAAGCTTCTTAGTCAGAAGGGGCAATCCCTCGTCGAATTCATACTGCTCCTTGTTGTGATTTCTGGCATTTCCTATGGGTTCGTGGCCTTCATGAACCGCAACCTCGCCCGCTACTGGGAGTACTCTGCGAATCTGATTATTAATGATAAACCAGGAGTGAACACGGTAAGATTGGACTAAACTCATTTAAGGAAGGATGCATGAGCTTTCTACTTGCCATTGACCAAGGCACCACCGGAACCACTTCACTCTTAATCGACGCACGTACCCTCCAGATCCTCGACAAAGAAAAAGTAGACTACCCCCAGATCTATCCCAAGCCCGGCTGGGTGGAACACAATCTGGAAGACATCTGGAAGTCCGTGGGCCAGTCCATCCAGGCCGTCCTGAAGCGACAGAACACCGACCCGAAGAAGATCGAGGCCATCGGCATCACCAACCAGCGAGAAACCACCTGCGCCTACGATAAGAGCGGGAAGCCCCTCCACAACGCCATCGTCTGGCAGGACCGGAGGACCGCGGAGTACTGCCAGAAACACAACGACGCCTACCAGGCCCAGTGCCGGAAGAAAACGGGCCTCCCCCTCGACCCCTACTTCTCCGGAACCAAGATGCGCTGGTTCCTCGACAACGTCTCCGAGGTGAAGCGGGCCGCGGACAAGAACGACCTCTGCCTGTCCACCGTCGACACCTTCCTCGTCCACCGCTTGACCTCCGGGAAGAGCTACGTCACCGAAGCGTCGAACGCATCCCGGACCATGCTGATGAACCTCGAAACCTTCGCC
>SXUH01000157.1 GCA_005791855.1 Bdellovibrionales bacterium | reverse complement strand
GCCCCGCTGCTGGCGAAGCGTCGCCACGTGATCGATGTTGACTCCCAGGCGAGCGTACTTCATAAACCTACCCTAAAGCTTTGGTGACCACCGCTGCGACGTCCTCGCAGATCTCGGTCACCAGTTTCGTATCTTTCCCTTCGACCATCACCCGGGCCAGGGGCTCGGTGCCGGAGTACCGGAGGAGCAGCCGGCCCTCGTCGCCCATCTTGGCCTGGGCGCTCTTCACGGCCTTCTGGATCTCGGCGACGTCTTCGAAAGGGACCCTCTTCTTGACCGTGACGTTGAGCATCTGCTGCGGGAAGAGCTCGATCTCGCCGGTGAGCTCGGAGAGGTCCTTGTCGTAGAACTTAATGCTCTCAATGACCTTCAGGGCCGCGAGGATCCCGTCGCCGGTGGTCGAGTACCGCTTGAAGATCAAATGGCCCGAAGGTTCTCCGCCGAAGAGGGCCCCACTCTGGCGCATGTGTTCGACAATGTACCGGTCACCCACTTGGGTGCGGATGAAGTTCAGGCCCTGCTTGTGGAGGTACGACTCTACGCCGAAGTTACTCATCACCGTCCCCACCACTTCTCTGGTGGACCCGATCTCATGATTGTCTCTTAGGAATTTCCCGCAAAGGCCGATGAGTTTATCTCCGTGGATGACCTCACCGTTACCGTCCACGATGGTGAGCCGGTCTCCGTCCCCGTCCAGGCAGACCCCCAGGTCGGCGCGGTATTTCTTCACCGTGTCCGCGCACAGTCCCGGGTGTAAGGCGCCACAGGCCTTATTGATGTTGGTACCGTTGGGAGCATTCCCGATGGAGATGACTTCCGCACCGAGCTCTTCGAACACCATGGGGGCGAGCTTGTAGCCTGCGCCGTTGGCCCCGTCCACGACGATCCGGAGGCCCTCGAGGGTGTACTGGGGAGAGAGGGACGCCTTGGTGTGGACGATGTAGCGGCCGATCACCTCGTCGAGCCTCTTGGCGTTTCCGAGCTGGTCCCCGGTCCGGGTCGGGATGAGCTCCGGGGTCAGGACCATCTTCTCGAGCTCGAGTTCGATCTCGTCGGGGAGCTTGTGGCCCGTGCGGTCGAAGATCTTAATCCCGTTGTCTTCGAACGAGTTATGGGAAGCGGAGATCATCACTCCCACGTCCGCGCGCATACTTTGTGTCACGAAGGCCACCCCGGGGGTCGGGAGCGGGCCCGTGAGGATGGCGCGGCCACCCTGGGAGCAGACGCCGGCGGAGAAGGCCTGCTCGAGCATGTAGCAAGAAAGGCGCGTGTCCTTCCCGATGATGATGAGGGGCTTCTTGGAAAAATTTTTCTGGAAGTAGCTGGTGACCGCGCGGCCAAGGACGAAGGCCACTTCCCCGGTCATGGGATAGGTGTTGGCCTTTCCTCTGACACCATCGGTACCAAACAGTTGACGACCTGACATAGAATCTCACTTTGACAAATGAACGTTCAAGAAGATTAATCAGATCAAATATACCATTTTATTTTACATTCACAATGATCGACTTTGGGATGACTTCCAGTAAGTGAATGCTGCTGGGGAGGGTGACGGAGAGTGGGACTTCGACTTCGCCCTTTGCGCCCTTGGGAATCTCCGCGTAGATCTGCACAGAGGACGAGACATTTGATCGGTTTTTTATGATCTTCTCCGGGACGAGGAGTTTGACGCTAGCTGTTCTAACTTCGCTGCGGTAATCCTGCCCGTTGGCGACGACCATGATGGGGATGGACTTCAGGTTGAGGTTGGAGCTCAGGGCCCGGAGCTTGTAGTTGAACTTCACCTCGGTGGAGGTGGAGACGGTGAGGTACTCGTTGGGGATCTGGATCTCGGCCGTGACCTGCTCGAACCCGAGGAGGCTCTCGAGCTCGATGGGCTTGACGTTGAGGTACTTGATCTTCGAGATGAGGGAGCGCGGCCCGTGGACCTCCACCTCCGCCGGAGAGAGCTCCGGGTCCACCATGGAGAGCTGGGCCGGCAGGTGGCCGGAGAACTGGAGCTGCAGCGGGACGATCTTCGACGCCTTCTTCTCCAGGCTGATGGAGATGTTCTTCGGCATGACCTTCTCGACCACCATCCCGAAGGGGAGGCTCAGCTGGTTGGGGTTGATGCTCACGGTGAAGTTGAGCTGGCGCTTGGAGTTGGCGCGGTTGAGGTCGATGACCAGCCGGTCCTCCCGCTCGGCCACGGTCCGGACGAAGGCCCGCGGGCCCTCGATCAGGAAGACCACCTCCGGCAGGGGCTTCACCGCGAACATCATGTCGGCCGGGAGGATGTACTCCACCAGGACGGTCTTCTCGAACTTCACCTTCTCGGAGTTCAGGACGTAGACCCAGAGGAAGACCGCGAGGAAGACCGAGATGAACTTCAGGGAGTGCTTCTTCACCGTCGAGCGCATCTTCATAGGGGCCTGCTCCCCAGCTGCTCCAGGGCGCCCGTGCGGTCGATCTCGAGGAGGAACTTCCGGAGGTACTTCCGCAGGCTCTCTTCGTTCTCCATGTAGTGGAACACACCGTTGTAGCAGATGTTGATCCGGCCCGTTTCCTCGGAGACGGTCACCACCACCGCGTCGGTGATCTCCGTGATCCCGAGGGCCGCCCGGTGCCGGGTCCCGTAGTGCCGGTCGATCTCCACGTTCTTCGAGAGCGGGAGGAAGCACCCGGCGGCCTGGATGATCCCGTTGTAGATGATGATCGCGCCGTCGTGGAGCGGAGAGTTGGTCTGGAAGATGGAGTAGATGATGTCCGAGTGGATCCGCGAATCGAGCCGCGTCCCGCTCGAGGAGTAGTTCAGAAGGCCATGGTTCTTCTCGAAGACGATGAGGGCGCCGGTCCGCTCCCGCGAGAGCGCCGAGCACGCCGCCACGACCTCCTCGATCTGCTGGTCGAACTTCGACCTCCCGTTGCGCCCGATGATCTTCGTGCTGGAGATCGAGACGAGGGCGCTCCGGATCTGGTCCTGGAAGAGGACGATGAGGATGATGAAGAGGTAGTCGAAGAAGTTCTGGAGGATCCAG
>SXUH01000156.1 GCA_005791855.1 Bdellovibrionales bacterium | reverse complement strand
TGATCACCGCCAGGATCCCTCCGGGAGCGAGGTACGGCAACAGCTTTGGTAGGGTATTCTCGAGGGCCTTCAGCTCCTCGTTCACCGCGATCCGGAGGGCCTGGAACGTCCTCGTCGCCGGGTGCGTTTTCCCGTGCCGGTCCTTCGGCGGGTAGCAGTGGAAGCAGATGTCCTCGAGCTCGGCGGTCGTCTCGAGCTTCTTCTTCTGCCGGAACTCGCAGATCCGCGAAGCGATCTTCCGCGAGAGCCGCTCCTCTCCGTAGGCGAAGAGGAGGTCGGCGATCTCCTTCTCCGGGAGCGTGTTGAGCAGGTCGGCCGCGGTCGGGATCGACGCGTCCCCGTGGTTCATCCGCATGTCGAGCCGGGCCTCGGCCCGGAAGCTGAACCCGCGCTCCACCTTGTCGACCTGGTGGGAGGAGACGCCGAGGTCCATGAGGATGCCGGCGAACTTCCCTTCCAGCTGGTTCTCCGCACACCAGCCGGGGAAGCTTTCGAAGTTCATGGGGAGGAGCTTCACCGAATCCTGTTTGAGCTTCTCTTTGATACTAGCTTCCCCGTTCCGGAGGGCGTCCGGGTCCTGGTCCACGGAGTAGACCGTCGAACCACTCACCCGGTCCGACAGCGCGAAGGTGTGCCCCCCGGCCCCGAAGGTGAGGTCGGCGAAGGTCTTCGACCCCGAGGTCCGGGACCCCAGCTCCAGGGCCTCGAGGCATTCCTTCAGGAGGACGGAATAGTGAGCGAGGTACTCAGCCATTACTTGAGGATGACGTCCAGGATCTCTTTATGGGAGGCCCGGTGCAGGGCCTGGTCGGTCATCACCGCGTACTTGTTTTCAGCCTCGAACTTCACCGGATTCTTCACCAGGTCCGGGATCGCCTGGACGACGAACTTCTGGGCCGAGACGTAGTTGGACTTCATGACCTCCATGATCTCCTGGACCGAGCAGTGCTCTTCCTTCCAGCAGTCGTAGTCCGTCACCATGGCGACGGTGGCGTAGGCCATGCCGGCCTCCTTGGCGAGGAACGCCTCGGGGACGTTCGTCATCCCGATCACCGAAGCGCCGAAGCCCCGGTAGATCTTGGACTCGGCCTTGGTCGAGAACTGCGGTCCCTCGATGCAGATGTAGGTTCCACCGTCGTGGGAGGTGATCCCCGCCCGCTGGCAGGCAGCGTAGAGTCGTTTCTGGAGACTCCCTTCGATCGGGTTCGCCGTGGAGACGTGGCCCACGATCCCCTGGTCGAAGAAGGTCCGCTTGCGGAGGCCCTTGGTCCAGTCGATGAACTGGTCGACGATCACGAAGTGCTTGGGAGCGTACTGCTCCTGCAGGGACCCCACCGCCGAGATGCTCACCACCGTGTTCACGCCGAGCTTCTTCAGGGCGAAGATGTTCGCCCGGTAGTTCACCTCGCTCGGGGTGTAGTGGTGGCCGTGGCCGTGCCGGGGGAGGAAGTAGAACGGACTCCCGTCGACCTCCGCCTCCATGATCTCCGCGCTCGGGTCTCCGAAGGGAGTGTGGAGCTTGATCTGGTTCTTAATCTTAATGGCGTCGAGCTTGTAGATCCCGCTCCCGCCGATCACCGCGACTTTAATCTCAGGCATACCGTTCCTTTAGGCCATCATCCCGGCCAGGTCCACGACGCGGCCAAGGGACTTCGACTGTCTTCCGACGAAGCTATTCGACTCGTCTCTCTCCGCGTCTTCCTTGCAGGCGATGCACTGTTCGGCGGTCGGCCGGGCGAGGAGGCGCTCGTACTTGATCCAGCTCCCGCAGTCCGTGCAGAGGCCGTACTCGTTGAGCTCGAACTTCTTCAGGGACTTGTCGATCTTCTTGGCGTAGAAGACCTCGCGGTTCCGGAAGCGGAGGAGGTGGGAGTTATTGTAATCGGAGATCGACTGCTCGACCTCGTCGCTTCCTTCGGGAGCGGAGAGGGTGAGGTCGGTCACGCCGGACTGGACGCCGAACACGAGGCTCTCCTTTTCTTCCAAAAGCTTGTTCTTGAGCGTCTCGAGCTGCTTCTTCGTAAGGGGTTTAATCTTCTCGGCCATGGAATACTCCTTCCGTTAGTTTACTCATTCTAATCCGCCCTTGATGTTCAGGAGCACGGACTTAGAAACCATCTTTAAAGTTTCGAACACGCCCCGGCCATTCGTCGCGACCGCTTCGAAGGCCGGGAGCTTTCTCTTGTTGAGTTGAAATTGCAGGTCCTCCACCGGGACGACGTTCGGGAGGTCGCGCTTGTTCCACTGCATGACCATCGGAACCTTGGAAACGTCGTAGCCCTGCTCGGCGAGGTTCTTCTCGAGGCCCCGGTAGGACTCGAGGTTCGCCTCCATCCGCTCGACCTGGGAGTCGGCGACGAACACCAGGCCGTCCACGCCCCGGAGGATGAGCTTGCGGCTCGCTTCGTAGAAGACCTGCCCCGGGACCGTGTAGAGGTGGAACCGGGTCTTGAAGCCGCGGATCTCGCCGAGGTCGAGGGGGAGGAAGTCGAAGAAGAGGGTCCGCTCGTTCTCCGTGTTGAGCGTGATCATCTGACCCTTGTTCTGCGAACTGGTCTTCTGGTAGATGTACTGGATGTTGGTCGTCTTCCCCCCGAGGCCCGGGCCGTAGTAGACGATCTTACAGTTCACTTCTTTCGTGTGGTAGTTTACAAATGACATATTAGAATCCGCCTGGGGAAAATAGTCGGTCGATCTCTTCGTCGGTGATTTCCTGGAACAGGTATCCCTCGCGAGTGTTCTGCTTCGGCTTGGCCGGGAGCTTCGGTGGCTGGTTGGCGTGGGTCTCGTTCTCGCCCTGGAGGGCCCGCTCGAGCTCTTCCTTGATCATGGCCACCTGGCGCTTGAGCTGTCCGGGGTTCAGGCAGTCGTGGTAGATGGCGCCGAGGAAGTAGCGCTTCTCGAAGAGCGTGAACGGGAAGAGGTAGATCCCCTGGGAAGAGGTGTCGAAGCCGAGCCGGAAGTCCATCGCGTCCTGGTTCTTGTGGACCAGGCCCATGAGCGCTTCCGACGCCTGCCAGACCCCGCTCACGAGCGCGGACACCGACGTGGTCGTCGCGTCCTGGATGGAATCGTAGATGGTGATCCCGTCTTCCCGGGTGACGAAGAGGCGGGCCTTGATCCGATCCTTCCCCGGATCCAGGATGACCTTCATCCGGTCGGCGATGTTCAACTGCTTCTGCTTCATCAAAACCTCTTCCGGTTCTCGAGGGCCTTGGTGATCGTCATCGGATCCAGGTACTCGAGGCTTCCGCCGATCGGCACTCCGAACCCGATCCGTTCGACCTGGACGGTCTCCGGGAGGAGGGTCTTGAAGTACGAACAGGTCGCGTCCCCCTCGACCGACGGGTTGATGGCGAGGATCACTTCCTGGATTTCCTTTTGCTTTATCTTATCCCGGAGGTCGTACATCCCGAGTTCGTCCGGGCCTACCCCGAGGAGCGGGTTCAGGACTCCCCCGAGGATGTGGTAGGTGCCCCGGAAGTGGCCGCTCTTCTCGATGGCCATGAGGTCCGCGACGTTTTCAACCACGCACAGGGCCCTGGTCTCCCACCGGCTCTCGTCACTGCAGATTGAGCAGAGGTTTTCCTCGGCGAACATCCCGCACTCGTCGCAGGTCTTGAGGTCCCGGAGGGAGATCAGCGCCGAGCCGACGGTGTCGAGCTCCTGGGATTTCCAGTTCGTCATGTTCATGACCATCCGGAAGGCGGTCTTCTCTCCCACGCCCGGCAGGCGGGTGAGGGCGTCGACCGCGTTCTTGATGATCTCCGGGAGGTGGACCACTAAAAGAGCCCCGGGATGTTCATCCCGCCCGTGATCTTCGACATCGCCTGCTGGACCATGTCCTGAGACTGCTTGAGCCCCTGGTTCACGGCCGTGAGGACGAGTTCCTCGAGGGTCGCCACGTCGTTCGGATCGACGCACTCTTTGTTGATGCTGATGCTAAGGACGTTCTGCTTGCCGTTGACCTTCACCTTGACCATCCCGCCACCGGCGGAGGCTTCCACTTCGCGGTCGGCGAGTTCGTTCTGGAGCATCGCCATCTTCGCTTGCATCTGCTGGGCCTGTTTCATCAAGTTATTCATGTTCATAATAAAACTCCTAAGTATTCTTTAAAATGATCTTGTCTATCTTCGCGTTGAACAACTTCTCCGCTTC
>SXUH01000155.1 GCA_005791855.1 Bdellovibrionales bacterium | reverse complement strand
GCAGTTGTGGAGTAAAGTTCAAGGAAGTTAAATGAAAAACTTAAAAGCCATCGCCCTCGTTCTAAGTTTAATCCTTTCAACCAATACTTTTGCAGAGATCCTTCCCATCGAGGCCTCCACCTTCGAGTTCAACATCAAGACCCTCCGGATGAGCCGGGAAAAAGAAGAGAAGCTCTTTGGAGCGGTAGAAGTCTTAAGAGCTGTGTTCGGTTCGGAAGAGTTCCGGGAAGCCATCCTCAATCACACCTACCGGGGCCGCCGGACCTTCGCTAACAATAAAGGGCTCACCAACGCACAGATCTACCAAAAGATCATGGACGGGGTAGAGAGGCTCTACCCCAAGAATAATAACGCGATGGATTTGCAGGTTGAGCTTTACACGGATAACTTTTCAAAGACCCTAGGTTTCACTAGAAGTAATAGCCAGACTGTTTATATCAACACTAAGTACTTCAATAAGAACAACGCCATTAAGATCGCTTCCAATCTCACCCACGAGTGGCTGCACAAATTAGGATTTACTCATGCCGTGCATAAGTGCCACGCGAGACAGAATTCTGTTCCGTATGCAGTGGGATATATTGTCAAAGCCATCGCCGAAAAACTCGGCTATTAAATTTATTTAATTTTCTTCCGGAATCCGAACGATCTTTCCGCATGCGATAGGGAGGGATTGATTAGGTGTGAGGCCCTCGATCGCCGCCACGGTTGCTGGCAGTTTTACTGAAGCAGGAATGCTGTACACCACAAAGTGTCTTCCCGATAGATTCAGTTCCAGGTCACTAAACTGCTTTAGATCCGCGAGCAGTCGCGAGAGGGAAGCGGTCTCCGAGTAGCTATAGGAGCCGGTGGAATTGGACTGCGGAAGTTTCTTGTTTTCTGCGATCTGGGAGTTGAGGTCTCCGTCTAGCGGGATGAGCATGTTTCCGAAGGCCTTCGATCCTTCAAGGTGGTCGATGAACCCGTCCTTGTTAGCGTCGTCCTGCGCTTCTGGGCACCTTTTGCCTGTTCGAACTTCTTGCAGGTGAGTGACGTTGCCGGGAGTGTTGATCATGTTGATCTTAACTTTGAATTCATCACCGGCGACGGTAATTGCAGCAGTGCCAAAAGACTTATTCTGGTTTACGCCTGGATTAAGAGTGGCGAGGACTGCTCTATATATACCTTGTTCTTCTTGAACCAACTCCGCTTGAGTTTGAGAGCTAGATTTGCTTGAGTCTTTGCCGCAAGCAGCAAGAGTTAAGATGCATGCTCCCATCAAGTATTTCATGACTATTACATCCTTTATCTAAGATAAATTTCCTCTCACACGAGTCCTTGTACTTGAGGCATTCGCTTCTTTAAGTTAAAAGGAACAGCCCTTAAGTTAACGACTCTCGGAGAATGAAAATATGAAGTTTCTTTCTGCTCTCTTTCTATTTCTTTTCAGCGCCCTTCCGGTTCTCGCCCAGGTTCAAAGCTTGGATCCGGATAGCGCCTACAGAGACCTAGATACTCCCTACGAGTTTTACGAAGGTAACTTACTTAAAAATTCTGAAAATGAAAAAGGCTTTGATGAGCTTCCGACCGCGAAGTTCACGGCCCTCGGGTCGGCCAAGCTGTACGACGAAAGTAAGCTCCCTAAGACCACTCCCTGGAAGGATCAGAAGGCCCTGCAGGAGCGCTTCGTGCAGATGCGCGACGCCCGCTTCCTCGAGTGGGCCCGGGATCCGAACTTCCCACGGAGGGAGACCTGGATGTACCCGGACGACGGCTGCTACTCCCGAGCGGCGGTGGCCAACGGAAACTTCTTCAAGTGGTTCGTCCCGGTGCCCGGGAAAGTCTTCGCCTTCGGCCACCTGCGGGTGAAGACCCGGAACTCTCCGCGGGGAGTTGTGGGCTGGTGGTACCACGTGGCCCCCGTCGTAGAAGTGGGGAACGTGAAGTACGTCCTCGATCCATCCATCGAGCCCAAGAGTCCGCTCCCGCTCAAAGACTGGCTGGCGCGCATGGGAAACCCCGCCAAGATGAAGGTCGCCATCTGCGGCTCCGGAACCTACTCGCCGCGCGACAACTGCGCCAAGGAAACCGACGGCCTCGAGCTGCGGGCGAAGCGGGTCCAGCAGATCTTCCTCGGGAAAGAGTGGGCGAGGCTGCAGGCCATGAAGCGCGATCCGCATAAGGAACTCGGCGAAGAGCCCCCCTGGCTCTAGCGAAAAACTCTAGATTTTAACTTTGCAGGCGTTCTCGAAGGCCACGAGGCACCCGGCGATCGGCGACGCCTCGAACTTCTCCAGCACCTTCTTGACGACCGTGGCGGCGGGGACCTCCGGCTCGTTCAACATGGCGATGGCCAGTTCCTGAGAGGCGAGGAGCACCTTCGAGAGCGGGAGGATGGTGTGGTTGATCACCTTCGGAAAGCCGATCCCCTCCGGCGTCCCGTGGTGCTCGCGGATGATGGTGCAGACCTCCGGGAGGGCGTCCTTGTACTTCGCGACGATCTCCGAGGACTTGAGCGCGTGGTCCCGGACCGCCCTCTGGATCTCGGGCCAGAGGTCCTTGACGGATTCCTCGCTGCGGAAGTTTAGGTAGTTCGCTTCCTTCAGGGAGACGTCGCAGAAGAAGGCGGCGAAGACCACCTTCTTGATCTGCTCCATCTTCGACGGTTCGTTCAGCTCCTCCACGATCTGCGTGGCGATGAAGCTCGAGAGCTCGACGAAGCGGAACTGGAAGGAGAGGTCGGTCTTCTTCTGGATCTGCGTGAGGTAGTTGGCGAGCTTGTCCTTCCCCTTGAGCACGTCCTCGGTGATCTTCTCCATCACCGACTCGCACACCTCCACCACCTTGGGCGGGAGGCCTATGCTCTGGACGATCTCCCGGGCGGTGACGAAGACCTCGCTCTTGGCCCGCAGGCGCTGGTCGTCGCTCGCGTACGACTTCTCCACCTTGTTGATCATGTTGTTCATGAGGAGCACGGAGAAGTCCCGGTTGAACCGCTTCTCGAAGTACAGGTCCCGGATCCCCTTGGCCTTGAACTGGGCCACGACCCCGTCCTCGATCTCCTCGCCCGCCGGGAAGCGCCGGACGAGCTTGCCCTCGGCGATCTTGATGTAGAGGTCGAAGGGGAGGGTCTTGAAGTGCACCAGGGCGTCCAGGGGGACCGCCATGAAGTCCGCCTGGGTCGCGCCCGCGGGGTTCAGGATGAGCTTGAGCTTGGCGATGAGGCCTTCGATGTTCGACCCCGGGTAGGTGAGGCACTTCTTGAGCGGAAGCCTCTCGTCGCTCACCATGAGGATGGTCTTCACGGAGGGCTCCTTCTCGGAGAGGGCCCGGAGGAGGAACTGGTAGTCGCTCTTGGTGGCCGGCGAGTCCACCACCAGGATCTCGATGGTGGGGAAGAGGCCCAGCATCTGCACGAAGTCCTCCACCGAGTCCTTCACCACGGGGACGAAGCCGGTGAGGCTCCGGCACTCGACCTCGAGGAGAGTTTTGAAATCACTTCGCTTGGTGAAGGCGATGACCTGGGACATGGGAGCTCACGGTGTTGGGGTTCCTCCCATTATAGAAGGGTTTTGGAAATTCCAACCTTAATTATTTACGTGTCAAAGCCCGGAAAGAGGAAGACACTAGAGGGACACGGACCGATTCGGTCAACAAGTTCGACCGGGAGCGAGCGCATGAAAGAGACCAAGAGAGACGGGTGGGGCCCGAGCACACTCCTGAACCATCCGGTGAAGGTCCCCGTGCCACCCGGGAACGACCCGCTGGTCGCACCGATCTACCAGAACGTGAAGTTCCAGATCACCGAAGGCCTTCCCTACCACGAGCAGTTCATCTACACCCGCGTGTCCAACCCGACCCTGCGGCAGCTCGAACTCTCCCTCGCGGAGATCCAGAAGACCGAAGACTGCCTGGTGCTGGGGTCGGGGATCGCCGCCGTGAGCGCCACCCTCCTCGCCCTCCTCGAGCACGGCGACCACGTCATCGCGTTCCGGGAGATGTACCGGCCCAGCCGGGTCTTCATCCGAGACACCCTGAAGAGGTACGGCATCGATTCCACCTTCAAGGAGCTCACGGACCTGGACACCCTCGAAGCCGCCATCGTCCCCGGGAAGACGAAGCTCGTCCACTTCGAGAGTCCGTCGAACCCCAACCTCGAGATCGCCGACGTCCGGAGGCTCGCGGAGCTCTGTCAAAAGCACGGCCTCTACCTCACCATGGACGCCACCTTCGGAGGGATCCACCAGCACCAGGGCCTCGGCGTGGACGTGCTGATCCACAGTCTCACCAAGTTCGTCGCGGGCCACGGGGACGTGCTCGCGGGTTCGGTGGCGGGGAAGAAGAGTGTCGTCCAGAAAGTAAGAAACTTCGGAAGCCTCATCGGCGCGACCCTCGATCCGCACGCGGCCTTCCTGGTCCTGCGGGGCCTCAAGACCTACCTGCTCCGGTACGAACGGCAGTCGCAGTCGGCCCTCGAGGTCGCCCGGTTCCTCGAGGCCCACCCCATGGTCTCCCGGGTCTTCTACCCGGGCCTCGAGGCCCACCCGGGGCATGCCCTGGCCAAGTCCCAGATGCGGCAGATGGGGGGCGTGGTCTCCTTCATCCTCCGGGAGGAGCTCGGGATCAGCGCTCGGACGTTCTGCCACCGAACGAAGCTCATCCACTTCTCCATCAGCCTCGGGTCCACCGAGTCCATCATCTGCCCCACCTTGGATTTCTTCGGGGAGGACCTCACACCCCAGGAGCGCAGAGAGATCGGCATCAGCGAGCACTCCCTACGGCTCTCCGTGGGACTCGAGGAACCTCGTGACTTGATTGAGGATCTGCGAGGGATCTTGGATTTTCCGCCAAGAAATTGAGGCAGTCGCTCCAGCCCCGAGACGAAAACAATCAAGTATTTAGATGAAAGCACCGATGAGTTCTCCGTTGAAGGATAAACTAGCTCTAGATTTTCAAACGGGGAGTTTTATGAAAAAGTTTCTCTCAAACGCCATGCTGCTTTCGCTTCTGAGTTTCTCGTTCATCGCTTGTAACGAGGAAGGGGCGACGAAGTACAGCGCGACGTCCTCCGCGCTCCTCGCGGACAGCGATGCGTTCAAGCAGTGTGCGACGGCCACGGACGCAGCCCAGTGCGAGGCCATGTCCGATCTCTGCATGACGGTCTACAAGGACGTCGGTGACTTAGCGGCAGAGGGTTCCTTCGCTTCCTGCTTGCCGAAGAACTACACCGACCTTCCTTCCGATGTGATCCTGAAGGACCTTCCTCAGACGTCGACTTCGGAAGGCCCGGGCATCGAAGATCCGACTCCGCTCGACCCGCCGGCACCAGCTCCGGCCCCAGCGCCAGCTCCGGTTGGCGAAGACCCGGTCGCCGAGGAGCCGAAGCTCGACGTGCCCACGGACTGTGCGAAGATCCCGGAGCGGTTCCTCGTTCCCGACGACAAGGATAAGAAGATGAAGAAGGTCATCGTCTGCCACGGCACCGGCAACGGCGACCACCACACCATCGAGATCGCCTGTCCGGCGCTCAAGGCCCACCTCTACAAGCATGGAGCGATCCCGCAGAAGCACAACGACTACCTCGGCGGGTGCGACGACAACTAAAGGCGCCACCGCCTCCAACCTCGAAACCACAAAAAATTGGCAGCCACTAACCTGGCTGCCTTTTTATTTTCGGCACTTGCTTTGTTTGTTTACCTTTCCTTAAAAAACTCCAACTTGAAGTCTCTCCAGTGATTCAAACAGCTTGCGATTTCCCTCGAGGGACGGGGGTTCTCGCTTACACTAGGAACATGCAGCGGTACCTCCTCTCTCAATTCTGCGTGCTCCTGATGAGCCTGGGCTTCGTCTCCTGCCAGGAGAAGAGGAGTGTCATCTCCAAGCTCCACGCCTCGGAGGAATTCGTGGAGAGCGATCCGGTGGAGGAGACGCAGCTGGAAGAGGTGCTGGTGAACAACAACTCGCTGTGCGCGGAGGTCGAGACGCTGCAGGCCTGTGAGGAACTCTCCGAGAGCTGCCAGCCGGTGTTCCTCCACCTCGAGGACGAAGAGTCCGACGCCTCCTTCTCCCACTGCCTCGCCCGGACCAACGTCGAGCCGACCTCGGTGCAGGTCTCGGTGGAGCTCGTCTCCTCGGAGGAGAAGCCTAAGCCCGAGCCCGAGCACTTCCCACCGCCGGCGGCGGAGAAGCTCGAGGCCTCCTTCGAACCGGCGCCGGTGAGCTGCAAGGACGTGGACAGCCGGTACATCATCGGCGAGAAGAAGATCATCCTCTGCCACCAGACGGAGAGTGGGAAACATCACACCGTCATCGTCTCCTGCAGAACGCTCTGGACGCACTCGCAGAACCACCAGGACTACCTCGGACCGTGTCTCTAATCTGAGCATTCCCGTCCATGGAATCTTATGGGTTTGTTAAGTTGTGCAAAATCTAGCGCTCGCTTAATTTTTAATGGCAGCGCGATATCAACCTTTTTTTAAATTCCGGAGCCACAGTGAAAAAAATATTCTTCTCTTCCATCTTCTTCATCCTCTCCTTCGCCGTCGTCGAGTTCTCACACGCGGGGGTCTCCATGAAGCTCGAAGGGACCTGCCGGGCCACCCAGCTGGACCGCACGGTGAAGACGTTCAAGTACTTCTCGAGCTTCAACGGCTGCAAGAACAAGAGCTCCGCTGCGTACACCACCAAGACCGGCGACTCGGTCCTCACCGGAGTGCGGGAGTTCGTCGGAGATAAGGACGTCTACACCTTCTCCACCGGGACGGTAGAAGACACCATCCGTCTGACATTCGCGAATTCCACCGGGAATACCTCCGGCACCATGACCTACTACGACGACACCCTCGGCGAGCAGGCCCCCCGGAAGCGGACCATCAAGGTCACCTGCGAGATCCGGGACTACGAGTACGCCGAGTGCCCGTAGGCCCTCAGACGAAGAGGTGGTTGCTCTCCACCACGCCGAGCTGGTCGATCAGGGAATCGCGGATCGCCGAGCCCACCCGGGAGAGCCAGTCGTAGTCGATCTTCTCCGGCGTGTCCTTCCGCGTGTGGTAGAAGGGAGAGCGCAGGGGGGCCGTGTCCGTGAGCATGATGGCCGGGTACCCCACCTTCCAGAACGACCAGTGGTCCGAGCTCTTCACTCCCGGGAGGAACCCGGGGAGCACCTTGGTGTCGATGGGGACCTTCTCCCGGAGCTTCGGCAGGTAGTCCCGGAGGACCGGCTCGGAGGGCATGTTCGCCACCACCTCGAGGAAGTTCCCCTTCGTCGGGAAGAGGAAGCCGCCGAAGGAGAACCGCTGGCTCCCTTCCTCTTCCTTCCGGCAGCCGAGGGCCTCGAGGCAGACCATGGAGACGATCTTCTCGTTGTTCCGCTTGCAGTGGCGGGCGTAGACCAGGCTCCCCATCTTCGGGGTCCGGGTGAAGGGCTTCTCCGAGTTGGTGAAGCACACCAGGCGCAGGGTGCGCTGGAACTGGATTGACTTGAAGTAGCGGGCGAGCTCGAAGAGCACCGCCAGCGCGGAGCCGTTGTC
>SXUH01000154.1 GCA_005791855.1 Bdellovibrionales bacterium | reverse complement strand
GCGGTCTTGGTGATCTCATGGAAAACCATGCGCTTGACCGGCATTTTTGGCTTAAGTAGAGACAACAGGTGCCACGAAATAGACTCCCCTTCGCGGTCTTCGTCGGTCGCAAGGTAGATGCATTCGCAGTCTTTCATCTTGGACTTCAGGTCCGTGATGACTTTTTTCTTATCTTTTGGAACGACATATAAAGGATCGAAGTCGTTTTCGACGTTCACCCCTAACTTGGTCCATTCTTCTTTTTTTAAGGCTGCTGGAATATCCGAAGCAGATTGAGGGAGGTCTCTAACGTGACCCATGCTTGCTTCAACTGTGTAATTACTTGGGAGAAACTTGCGAATCGTCTTGGCCTTTGTGGGAGATTCCACAATTACAAGATACTTTTTATCAGCCATTTTTTTCCTAATTGAGGGGGACTTCTTAATAGAGATAAGGGCCATCCGGAAAAACGTCAAGCATTAAAAAAGTGCCGCCGGTCAGCGGTAGCACGTGCGTCACCGACATGAAGGCCCTGAAAAATTCTTTAGTGAGTATCTTTTTCACTGAGACTCCTCCATCTGACTTTCAAAATGTTAAGACCCTTTCCTATGAAAAACTTTATCTTCCTCCTGAGTCTGGTGACCTTCAACCTCCACGCGCAGATCTACTCCTATGAGGTGGATCTCCTCGATGAATATGAAAAAGACGTGTTCGGGAAGACGGCCCAGGAAGTGAAGAAGGACAACCAGAACTACTTCAAGAAGTTCCTGGACCTCGACGTGAACAGCAAGGCGCTCAACCCCCACTTCACCTCCGACCTTAAGAAACCTAAATTTCTCACGCGAAAATCTTCCGTCGAAGCGTGGGTCGCCGCCATCTCGAACCCGGTCATCGGCACCGGCAACGATCGGAAGTACGATCCGACCTACGGCATCGGGTTCTGCTTTGGCCGTGCGCTCTTCGTAGACAGGTTCCTGACATTAAACGGTTTCGCCCAGGGGAGCATAAAGAAGATCTTCGTCGTGGGCCCCATGACCAACGACTGGGGCTGGCACGTCGCCACCATGGTGCAGAGCTTGGATGAGAAGAACCGGGAAACCTGGCTCGTGCTCGATCCCATCATCTTCAAAGTGGTCGCGGTGGAAGAATGGTTCAAGGACTTCGAGAAGATCTCCGTGGACGGGAAGCTCCGCCTCTACGTCACCGAGGCGCAGAAGTTCACCGTCGCTCCCCTGAAGTACGACGAAGGGAACTTCCAGGGTTACAACGGGTACTTCGAAGACATGTTCGCCTGGTTCGAGAAGAACGACGTTTCGAGGAAGCTCGGTCTGTAAAAACTTCCCGCCTCTCGGCAAGCTTAACAGAACCATTAGCCCGGAGCTTTCCTCCTCTAAGACACGGCTGTCTAATGCCCATGTGTAGTAGCCGTGCTGAATTTTTTTTAGTTTAAATAAAGGTAAAAATATAGCTAAGCATATTTGCAAAAGAGTTTCTCTCCACTATCTATATCCACCGGAAGGTGACGTATGGAATGCAAGCATGTACTAGTTGTTGATGACGATCCAGGAGTGAGAGAATGCGTGGTGGACGTGCTCCATCTCGAGGGGTACGAGGTCTACTCGGCCATCCACGGGAAGGACGCCATCGACCAGCTCGAGGCGATGCCGGAGGAGAAGCTCCCCGGGTGCATCTTCCTCGACCTCAAGATGCCGGTGATGGACGGGAAGACCTTCCTCCAGAACATCGAAGCCAAGTACCCTAACTCCCTTGCCCGGATCCCCATCGTCGTGGTCTCGGCGAACGGAAACCTCCACAACCTCGACCTCCGACCGGCGGTGGAGAGGCTCGACAAGCCCATGGACATCGACGAGATCTACCGCCTGGCCCACCACTACTGCGGCAAACCTGAGGGTAGCCTTCTTCACTAAGAGCCTGTAGACTTTAGGCATGTGCTTCTCCGTCCAGGTAGAAAAGAACCAGCTCAAGCTCGCCAAGCGATTCAAGGCCGAGGTCTCCGCGGCCGAGGATAAGGCGTTCCGGGAACTGAAGGCCCGGGGCGACGACCTCGACTACGTCAAGCAGGCGCTGTGGCTCGCCCGCAGGCCCTCCACCAATCCGTTCAAGGAGCCCGGTGACGACGGCCGCGTCTTCCCCGGGTACTTCACCTGGGTGATCGTGCACGAGAAGGGCCGCCGGGTGTTCAAGAAGATGCGCTACCGGGTGAGGCCCCACGGCGCGCCGGAGATCCCGTCGAAGTTCAACGTCTTCAACGCCCGGATCGACGCCATCGAGAAGCGCAAGACCTGGAAGGGCCTCTTCATGCGCAACCACGCCCTCGTTCCCTTCGTGCGCTTCTACGAATGGGTCGAGCACGACGGGAAGAAGAAGCTCATCACCTTCGCCCCGGAGAACAAGGACATCATGTGGGCCCCCGGCCTCTGGGACCACTGGGAAAGTAAGGACGGGAAGATTAGCTTCTCCTCCTTCGCCATCATCACCGACGATCCGCCTCCGGAGGTGGCCGAGATGGGCCACGACCGCTGCCCGATCTTCCTCCAGGAGAGCGCCATCGACGAGTGGCTGACCCCGGCGAAGAAGTCGAAGGCCGACATGTACGAGATCCTGAAGACCAAGGAAGAGGTCACCTACAAGAACATGTGGGCCGCCTAGGCGGCCCCACCTAGCCTTTATTCTTTGGATCGTAGGTCTCGGCTTCGTGCCGGAGCTCTCCGTCTTTCTTGATCTCGATGGTCGCCCCGGTCTTGTGGCTGAAGATCATCTTCCCCGTCGCCTTACTCTGGGTCTCCTCCGCGCAGGCCTCGCAGTCGGTGAGCTTCCCGGGCATCCCCTTCCGGTCCTCGAGGTTGTACTCGGCGCCGCAGGTCTCGCAGACGGCGAGGATCTGCTTCTTCGCCGGGGCCTGGGCCTTCACCTCCACCCGGTGCTTGCCCATGTTCTTGGTGTGGGTGAGGGTCCGGCTCCCGGTGGAACCGCCGATGAACGGCATGGAAGCGGTCTTGGCCCTCCGGACCTCCGGCTCGGGCTCGGGCTCGGGCTTCTCTTCGATGATCGAAAGGTCACCGAGGCGGATGTTGGCGCGGGTTCCGTTGGGGAGGAAGCAGGCGGCGTTCTGCCGGCCCAGTTCGTCGGTGCTGATGTTGGTGATCCGGACCAGGAGGCCCGCGTGGCGGCCGCTCTTCACCAGGGCCTTGAGGACCTTGCTCATAGGGTAATTCTAGGGAGTACGCCGGCGAAGTTCAAGCCCGCAAAGCCTGACTCAAATGCTGGAGGAACTTCTTCATCACCGTGTTGTTGATGTAGTTCTCCTCCTGCACCAGGAAGAGCTGGTTGCGGAGGGTTCCCGACTTCGGCGCGAGGACATGCAGCTCGCCGGCGAGGGTCGCCGAGGCGAGGAGATCCCGGGGGATCACCCCGAGGCCCAGGCCCTCCCGGAGGGCGCAGACCATGGTCTCCACGTTGTCGATGACGTGGCTCCCGGCGACCTTCACCTGCCGCTTGTAGTGGAGCTTGTACCAGCGCTGGACCAGCGGGAGGTTCTTCGAGTAGTCCAGGTGCGGGAGGTCCTTCATGGTCTTGATGCTCGAGAGCTCCTCCCGGTGGGCCTCGAGGAAGCCCGTCGAACACACCAGCACCAGCTCCTCCCGGAAGACTTCCTTCTTCGAGACCTTCGGCAGGAACTCGGCCGGGATCGAGTCGTCGGTGATGGCGAAGTCCAGTTCGAAGGCGGTGATCTGGCTCACGAGCCGCCGGGACTCGGCGATGGTCAGGTGGAACCGCACCTGCGGGTGCTCCTCGTGGAAGCGCCGGAGGACGGGCATGAAGACGGACTTGGAGAAGTTCAGGGGCAGCCCTACGCGGACGTCCCCCTCGAGGACCTCGCTCGCCGGATGGGAGAGGGCCTGGAACTCGCTGAAGTCCCAGAGGAAGCGCTCGTAGAGCTGCTGCAGGGACCGGCCGTCTTCGGTCAGGACGTACTTCTTCCCCGCACGGAAGAAGAGGTGTCGTTTGATGTCATCCTCAAGACGTTTTATGGATTGGTAGACCGCCGACGGCGTCAGATTCAGGACCCTTGCGCCCTCGAGGAGGCTGTTTTTTTCGGCCACGGCCTGGAAACACTTAAGCTTGTTGAGGTCAAGATTATTTAATCTCATTAAAGATCATCTTTAACACGTTTATTTTGATTTTCAATCTTAATTGATCTACTTTCGCGCAAACACAATCACGTATTTAACCTGGAGTTCTTATGAAAAAGTTCCTAAGCCTCGTCGTCCTCGTCGCAAGCCACGCGGCCTTCGCCGACACCTTCACCCCGATCCAGAACGGCGACATGAGCCTCTCCGGCGCCCGCGCCGAGATCGTCTCCATCCAGCCTCGCTGTCCGAAGGTCCCGGGCCAAATGTCCTGCATGGCCTACGGTTCCCAGGTGCGGATCAAGGTCACCCTCCGCGGGTGCGTCGACCGCCTCGGCGGCTTCTTCTCTAGCTTCGACGAGATCGACCGCAAGCCGGTCCTCTCCTTCGGCGCGGTGAACGTCACCAACCGAGCTTCCATGGCCGCTCGCTGTGTCCAAGCTCCGGTCCAGTTCGTCGACGTCTACGTTCCATACGAAGGCCGGGACATCGTCCTGAAGCCGCTCCACTTCGTGGGCTCTGCGAGAAACTAAAAACCACCGTCACCACCACCAAAGGATTCATATGAAAGTCGCCTTCTTCCTCTTCGCTCTCTTCGCCATCGCCTCCGCCAACCAGGCCAAGGCCTGTTCTCTCCCGCCGGACGCTACCTACATCCAGCCCGCCCAGTACATCGCCGTGATGAACTCCCGCGAGGTCCTCGACACGTTCCGAAGACTCGGCGCCAAGGACATCAAGTCCGTGTCCGTGACCAACAACGGGTACCAGCTCGCTTCGACCAACGGCTGCTACGTCACCGCCCGCGTGGTCTACGTCTCCAACCCGTACCCGGGCGCGTGCCCGAAGCTCGCCGGGGTTGAGATCACTGGCCGCGGCTGCATCCGATAAACTTCCTTGAGCCGTCCGCGGAGGCCCTCTTCCGCGGACGGCGCTCTTCCCGTCTTTAGCCACTTATGCGTCAGGGGCCGACGCACTATCTCCATCCGGACCGTCACTTTTTTACAAACGCTCCTCCCGGCCGGACCCGCCTTGAGTAGAATGCGGGCCATCCACTTTTCCTAAGGAGCCCACCATTAAACTGCTTTTCTTCATCCTCGCGGCCACGAACCTTGCGTTCGCCCAGTCCGACTACTCCGTCGGCATAAACCGGACCTACAAAGGGGTCCTCTTCAAGGACGGGAAGACCCCGTGCAAGCTCCTGATCCGGAACTTCGCCGTCCTCCCGAACAACCGCAGCGTGGTTTCCCGCTTGGACGTGGTCGTGGGATCGCCGAGCGGCGACCGCAAGCTCGTCATCGACCTGTGGCCAAACTACCCGGTCGGAAACGGCGGCGAGTTCACCTTCTCCACTCTTCCACGGGACTACTTCAGTTGGGGCCAGCTCCGGCGGGAAGCGTACGGCATGATGAAGGATTCGGTGACGATCAAGACCAACTACCGGCAGCAGGTCATCGGCTACGAGTACACCACGGCCGGACGAAGCCAGCGGTCCGTCCACGGGGACCCGTACGCCTACGACTACCAGTGCGTGATCAATAGGTAGCAAAGGCCGGCGGCGCTAGGCACCTCCGCCGCCGGTTCCTACCTCGCCCACGGATCCAGTTCGCATTCACTAGGGATCTCGAACCGTGCGATGAGCCTCGTCGTCCGGTCAACGGTCACCTTGATTCCGCTCCGCCGGCTGGGATTAATCCCGCAGGCGAGGATCGTGTTACAGACGGCCCGGTTCCGGAACGAGAAGACGATTTTCTCGTCGAGCGCGTTGTAGTGGTGGATGCCGAAGCTACTCGCTCCGTCGACCTGGAGGCAGTGGAGGTACGCGTCCCGCCCTCGGGGGGTGCTGAACCTCGCGGACCTCCCGCCGTTAAAGGTCTGCTTCATGGTGAGGAGTTCGAACTGGAAGGGATCCCGCGGGGGGTTGGACCCACCGACGATGTCCTGACCCAGGGCCAGGGTGGAGATGACGAGAAGGCCCGCTGTGAGTAGCTGTTTCATGAAGTGCTCCTTGGTTTGAGAGAAGGTGGGCACTATAGTTGAAGACGGGCCCCGGTGAGAAGCTTCCCCGTTAGAAAGTGGTACAGGCCTGTACCGCCTAAACTTTCTTACGGCGCTCCCGGAGCAAGCTCGGCCCCGGTACCCAGGGGGTACTCTCCCAGGAGCTTGTAGATGGGAAAGGCCCCGCCCGAGCTCATCTCATACACCACGAGCTTCTCCACCAGGATGGTGCCGAAGCTCGTATTCTTGTACGGCGAGATCAGGTCACTGACGTTCTTATGGTTCCGCAGACGCACAAGCGGCAGGTGGGGCTTCCCGGAGTCCTCCGGGGCCAACCTCGAGGGTTCTAGCTGGCCCAGGACGTCTTCCCGGAGGGCCCGCAGCTCCCGGGAGTTCTGCACCCCGATCCAGATGAGCCGGGCCTCGTTCTGGTTCGGGTAGGCCCAGATCCCGTCCAGCTTGAGCGCGAAGGGCCCCCGGGTCTCACCGAGGTCCCGGAGCCGCTGCTCCAGCAGCGCGAAGCGCTCCCTGCCCATGTCGCCGACGAAGCTCAGGGGGATGTGCCACTGGGTGGGGTCGGCGTACTTGTAGTCGATGTGCTTCTTCTCGAGATTGGTCTTGAGCTTTCTTAGGTTCGGGTCCTTGAGGTCGATGGCGGACTGGCGGGCGTCGATGGCGAGGAGGATTCTCATGAATCCATGATAGATAGAAAAGGCCCCACATTGAAGGGGGCCTTCTCTAAATAAAAGCTTAAGAGAGGTGCTTGGAGACGAGTTTCGTCATTTCGAACATGGAAACGGAAGACTTCCCACCGAAGACGGCCTTGAGCTTGTCGTCCGCGAGGATGTTTCTCTTGTTCTTCGGATCCTGAAGGTTGTTCTTCTTGATGTAAGCCCAGATTTTCTTCACAACTTCAGTTCTAGGAAGAGCTGCGGAACCGATGACTTCTGCGAGGGTAGAAGAGACCGTCAGTGGCTTCATGAAAGCGGCGTTCGGCTTCCGAGCGGACTTGGCCTTCTTCGGAGCGGCAGCTTTCTTCGCCGTGGCTTTCTTCGCAGTTGCTTTCTTAGCTGTAGCTTTCTTCGGAGCTGCCTTCTTCGCAGTCGCTTTCTTAGCTGTAGCTTTCTTAGCTGGAGCTTTCTTCGTTGCAGTTTTCTTAGTAGCTTTTGTTGCTTTCTTGGCCATGATTGCCTCCAATAAAATTAAAACAATTAGAAGTTCGGTTTATTCCTAACTTCAAAGATAACTTTATCTTCAACAAAAAAATCACGATGTTCAACTAAAATGAGAGGGAAAATGCGAATTCTGCGTATTTTTTTGTGATTTTCCCTCGAAAAACACCGATTTTGCCTCTGAGAAGGGCCTCGTTCGCCTCTGGAGAGGAGAAACTTCGAGGGAAGATCCGCGCTTCCCTCCCCTGCTAGAGGGTCTCTCCGTGCTCGGAGAGGTCCAGGCCCCGCTCTTCTTCTTCCGCCGTCACCCGGATGGTTTTGATCTTGTTGCAGACGTAGAAGATGGCGTAGGAGCCGATGAAACAGTAGATCATCACCAGCACGAGGGCGACGAGGTGGTAGAGGAAGGTGTGGGTCTCCCCGAAGATCAGGCCCACGTCCTTGGCGAAGACGCCGGTGAGGATCATCCCCACGATCCCCCCCAGGCCGTGGCACGGGAAGACGTCGAGGGTGTCGTCGATCCGGGTCCGGTGCTTCAGGGAGAGGGCGAGGTTGGAGACGACGGCGGAGATGAAGCCGATCAGGATCGAGGCCCCGACGCTCACGAACCCGGCCCCCGGGGTGATGCCGACCAGGCCCACCACTGCTCCGATGCAGGCGCCGAGGGCCGAGACCTTCCGGCCCCGGAGGCACTCCAGGAACATCCAGGTGAGCATGGCGACGGCGGAGGCGGTGTTGGTGTTCATGAGGGCGAGGGTCGCGACGTTGTTGGCCGCGAGGGAAGATCCG
>SXUH01000153.1 GCA_005791855.1 Bdellovibrionales bacterium | reverse complement strand
GCCGCAGCCGGTGCCGACCGTGCCGGAGCCGATGAAGTCCGTGGCGCGGATCCATTCTTCCATCCCAAGGTGCTCGATCATCTCTCCCCAGGAGTAGTGCGAATCTCCGGACTGGCCCCGGGACCACTCCTCGCCGTTCACCGCCGCGGTCATCTCGAGGTCGGGTTCCTCGTAGTCGAACTCGTCGAAGGTCACGATGACCGGGCCCATGACCGAGCACCAGTCCTTCCCTTTGGCGGGGCCGAGCCGGATCGCCATCTCCTTGCGCTGGATGTCCCGGGCCGAGACGTCGTTCAGGATGGTGAAGCCGAAGATGTGCTTGCGCACGTCCCTGGCCTTCACGTTCTTCCCGTCCCGGCCGATGACCACCCCGAGCTCGAGCTCGTAGTCCACCTGCTTGGAGAAGGCGGGCCAGGGGATGGTGTCTTCGTGGCCGATGAAGCCGGTGTTCCCGCCCTTGTAGTAAGCCGGGATCTCGTACCAGGACGACGGGACCGGTTCGTTCCGCTTCTCGAAGCCCTTCTTCACGTGCTTCTCGTGGGCGTAGAAGTCCCGGTACATGGCGATCTCGTCCAGGGGCGCATCGAACTTCACCGTTTTCGCGTCGAGGAGGTTGAAGGCGATGTCGCCGGAGGCGCGGGTTGTGTGCACCCCGGCCTTCGCCAGGGTCTTGTAGAGGTCGATGGTTTCCTGGAGCTTCGGGATGGCGGCGTCCTGGTGGGTGCGGAGGAACCGCGAGAGCGCGGCGGGGGCGAAGAGCTCCGCGCGGGCCCGGCAGTCGTAGAAGCCCTGGCGCTCGTACTCGGCCTGCCAGGTGAGGTTCACGTCCAGGATGGTCTTCTCGTCGAGGAAGACGCCGAGGCGCTTCTGGATCCCGAGGAAGGAGGAGCGTTTGAAGGTGCAGACTTTCATTGGAGGCTCCCGAATTTTTTCCTGTAGCGAGGGAGGACCTCGTCCATCGCCTGGTAGAAGTGGGCCATCTCCTCCTTGGTCCCGAGGGAGATCCGGACGTGGTCCGGCATGTGGTTAGCCCGGAGGGGCCTGATGATCACCCCGTGGTTCAGGAGCTCGTTGTAGAGGGCGAGGCTCGCGGCTTCGCTTCCGGTCTTGAACGTGATGAAGTTCGTCACCGACGGGATCGGGTTGAAGCCGTGGGCGGTCAGGTAGCTGAAGAGCTCGCCGTAGCGCTGCTTGTTGTTCTCCAGCGTGCGCTCGAGGTGCGGGTGATCTTTCAGCGCTCCGTAGGCGCCCTTCTGTGCGATCACCCCGGGCTCGAAGGGGAGCTTGACCTTGTGGAGGTTCCCGATGAGGTAGTCGTGGCCGAAGCCGTAGCCGCAGCGAACGCCGGAGATCCCGTAGGCCTTGGAGAAGGTCCGGAGGGTGATGACGTTGTCGTAGCGGTAGTTCATGGAGTCCGGGTAGTCCCACTGGCCCTGGGCGAACTCGAAGTAGGCTTCGTCGAGGATGACGATGGTGTGGCTCGGGACGTGCTCCATGAGGAAGTCGAACTCCTGCTTGGTGACGTAGGTGCCCGTCGGGTTATCGGGGTTGGCGATGTAGACGATCTTCGTGTTCTGGTTGATCTTCCTCGCCATGGCCTCGACGTCGTACTTGTAGTTCGCGGTCCGCGGGACCTGCACGATCTTCGCTCCCACGGATCGGGCGAGGATCAGGAAGCCGATGAAGGTGTGCTCGGCCGTCACCACCTCTTCGTTGGGCTGGAGGAAGGCGCGGACGATGTACCCCATGATCCCCTCGGAGCCGTTGCCGAGGATGATGTTCTGCGGGTTGAGGCGGTAGAGGTCGCCGAGGGAAGTCTTGAGCTGGTGGGCGAACATGTCCGGGTAGCGGTGGACGTCCCAGAGAGCGTTGGTCATCTCCCGGATGGCAAAGGGCGAAGGGCCCAGGGGGTTTTCGTTACTCGCGAGCTTGGAGATCTTCGAGAGGCCCTTCTCCCGCGCCAGTTCGTCGATGGGCTTCCCGGCCTGGTAGACTTCGAGTTTTTCAATGTACTCGGGGACGAGTTTTTTTTGCATGGTGCCTCTCTGAGATGACCTCCCAAAAATACCATAAAACACTCGAGGAAAGCATTGATTAAAATACTAGAGCGCGGGGCATAATCACTTAGATCGACACAGCTTCTTGTGGATAAGATAACTTTTTATAAAGGTATCAGGAAACTGCTGGAGCCCGAGCCCGTTTTCGTGATCTTCCGGGACGTAGAAAGTCTCGGGGCCAGTGGTGATCTTGAGGTAGCCGGTTTCCGATCCGACCTTGAGCACGTGGAGACTCAGGAGATCTCTGAAGGAAGCCGCCAGGTCGGTTCGAAGCAGCTCCGAGCAGGGAAGCTTCTCCAGCTGCACGGTGGTCTGCCCTTTCTTGAGGGTCAGCGACCCCGAGTCGGTGAACGAGTAGCTATGCCCTCGGTGGCTCACTTCGTAGGACTGGGCCCCGGCGTCGAAGGCGAGGAGGAAGAGGAGTGGGAGCAGGGTTCTCATTTTAAGCAACTCCGGTACTTGTAGGGAGCGTTCTGTGCCTGGACGAGCTCGGCGCACGCCGGGGGGAGTTTCTTCTTCGTCGCCTGGTACTGGTTCAGCGCGCGCCAGAGGTAGGTGTTGTGGGTGTCGATGATCTTCATGAGCTCGAGGGAGACGAATTCCTTGCTGGCGATGTCCCGGAGCATGGGGCACGAGATGTTCTGGTCCGAGGCCTTGGCCATGGAGAAGGCGAACTCGTCAGCGAACTCTTCTTCCATGTAGAGGTTCCCGGCTTCCGGCGACTG
>SXUH01000152.1 GCA_005791855.1 Bdellovibrionales bacterium | reverse complement strand
TCGACGGCCGGGAGATCGCCCCGGCCCGCGACTTCCACCAGAAGTTCGACGTCCTCTGGAACCGGGTGAGGAGATGAAGACGAGCCAGGTAAGCTGTCCGACGTGCAAGAAGAAGTTCGAGTACTACTCCTCGGAGTACAGGCCCTTCTGCTCGGAGAAGTGCCGGCTCATCGACCTGGGCCAGTGGCTGACCGAGTCCTACACGGTCCCCGTGCAGAAGCTCTCCGAGGAGGAAGCGCTGACCCTCGAGCACCTGGTGCGCGAGAAGAACTCCGACCGAGACAGCCACGATGATTGACCTCGCCGAGACCCTCGAAGAAACCATCCAGTGGGCCCGCGACTGCGGGGCCATCCTGAACTCGCACCTCATCGACTCCTACCAGAGGCCCATCAAGATCCTCGACAAGGGCACCGAGGGCCTGGCCACCGAAGCGGACATGCTCTCGGAAGCCCTGGTGATGCGGAAGATCCGCGAGCGCTACCCGGACCACCTCATCCTCTCGGAGGAGGACGCCTTCGCCAAAAAACTCAAGCTCGACGGCGTGGGTGCGGACCAGTACCTCTGGCTCATCGACCCCCTCGACGGGACGAATAACTTCTACAACCGGGTTCCGTTCTTCTCCGTGAGCCTCGCCGTGAGCCGGGGGCTCCAGACCCAGGTGGGCGTGGTCTTCAACCCCGTGAGCAACGAGCTCTTCTACGCCACCCGCGGCGGGGGCGCGTTCCTCGTCCGGCAGGTGGGGAAGGAGGAGGTGCGGATCCGCCTGAAGGCCAGCCACGTGAAGAAGGGGTTCAACGAGGCCCTCCTCTCGGCGAACCTCACCTCCAAGCGGGTGGAGAAAGACCTACTAAAAAGCTTCCCCGAGGTCCGGGCCATGCGCCGGTTCGGGAGCGCCGCCCTCGAGCTCTCCTACGTCGCCGCCGGGATGCTGGACGCCTACTGGGAGTACCGGCTCAAGCCCTGGGACATGGCCGCCGCGGGCCTCATCTGCGAGGAGGCCGGGGTCCGGATCTCGAACGTAAAAGGCGAGGAGTTCACTCCCTTCGTCTCCTCAGTACTTGCCTGTACCCCTCCACTGTACGGCGACCTCATGAGCGTGCTCAACAAGTAATAAATTTCTTTGCTTTGACAATAATTCTGATGAAGAGATAATAGAGCCTGAGCAGCCAGATGCTGCTTTGAAATCATGATCCATGGAGGGGTTGTGTTCGATTCGCTCATCAATTACCTGGATAAGTTCGCCCCCGAGCTCCTCGTCATCCAGTTCGGGTTCCTCGTCATCCTCTCGACACTCTTCCTGTGGCTCTGGTTCTCGAACCGGCGGAAGTACCACAACCTCAAGCACGCGATCCCGGCGAACGTGGTGAAGAACTACCTCTACTCGATCATCCAGATCTCGCCCGCGCTCAATGCCTCCCTCTTCCGCGGCGGCGGCCTCGACGTGAGCGGCGCCGTCCCGTCGGTGATCCCGCTGCAGAACCTCACCGGGGGCGATGGCCTCGGCGTGAGCGGCGCTCCCTCCACCGCGCTCCTCGAAGAGCTCAATCAGAAGAAGGCCCACATCGCGGCCCTCGAGGCCCAGCTCTCGACCCAGCAGGGGTCGCTGAAGGAACTCGAGACCAAGCACTTCCACTCCCAGGCGAACCTCACGGCCGCGGAGATCAAGATCCGGGAGCTCGAGGCGCTCCTCGCGAAGGCGAGCGCCGGCGCCGGCGGCGACGAGGCCATCAAGGCCGAACTCTCCATGGTCACCCGGGACCGGGACGAGATCCGGGACAAGCTCAAGGAGTTCGAGATCATCGCCGACGACCTCGCCAACCTCAAGCGCCTCCAGCAGGAGAACGAGCAGCTCAAGCGCTCCCTGGCGAACCAGGGCGGGGCGAAGCTCGCTCCGGTGCCGGCCGCGGAACCCGCCGAGGCCCCCGCCGCCGCCGCCGACACCCTCGACGACCTCCTCTCCTCCGGGACCGACGACCTCTCCGCGGCCACGGCGGCCGAGGACGACTTCCTCGCCGGGCTGGACGACGCTCCGGAGAAGAAGGAGAAGAAGGAGAAGACCTCCGAAGACCTGTTATCCGAATTCGAAAAGATGCTGGGGTAAGCATGAAACTACTCGTCGCCGGTCTCTCTCTGGGCTTCGCCCTCGGTTCCTACTCCGCGGTCAACGACAAGGGCATCCACCTCCTCCGGGACCCGAACGGGAAGGCCGTTCCCCTGGTGAAGGAAGACGTGGTCTCGCTCGAGCGCCTGGAGAAGATGTTCACCATGGACGCGAAGACCCCGGGGCTCACGAGCATGCTCAAGCGCCACACCTTCAAGCACAAGAACAAGGCCGTCCCGGTCCTGATCAAGGTCATGAAGGACGACCGGTTCCCCGAGCAGAACCGCTGGCAGGCCACCATGCTCCTCGCGCAGGTGATGGGGAAGAAGTCCGCTCCCTTCATCGCGAAGTTCTCCGAGCACCCGCACTGGATGATGCGCGTGGCTTCGCTCAAGGCCCTCCTGGGCCTCCGGCAGGCCGAGTACCACGCCGTCTACGCCAAGGCCCTCCGGGACCCGTCCCTCATCGTGCGGGTCCAGGCCCTCGACAACATCTCCCAGCTCAAGATCACGAAGCTCGCTCCGGAGGTCTGGAACATGATGTACGACCAGACCAACTACTCCGGCGACGCCGGCGCGCGGAAGCGCACCTCCATCGTGAAGACCATCATCCGCACCCTCGGCGACGTGAAGTTCGAGAAGGCGCAGGGCCCCCTGGCCAGGCTCATCCAGAAGCCGAAGTACCAGGACCTGATCGACGACCTCGACTACTCGCTGGAGAAGATCACCGGTGAGGTCTCCCCGAACGGCGTGAGCGAGCGGCGGAAGTTCTGGTCGAAGCTCTCCGCGGAGGCGGCGGGGACGAGGAAGCTCTAGAGCCCGGTGTTCTCGAGCTGTTCCTTCTCCCGGGCCTTGTCGATCTCCTTGAGCTTGTTGTCCGTGGCGATGAGGCGCTCGATCCGGTAGAGGAGCGTGCTCTCGGTGATCCCGTCCGGAGTCATCTCCTTCCAGCCCTGGAGGAAGTCCTGCTCCATGAGCTGCCGCTTGTAGATGGTCACCTTCGTGACCTCCTGCGAGGAGCGGAAGCCCTTCACCACGTTCACCAC
>SXUH01000151.1 GCA_005791855.1 Bdellovibrionales bacterium | reverse complement strand
GTGGCAGAATCTGCGGTCTTTCCGTTTCTCTGTAGTAATTTTCTTCCTGATTGAGTTTGCATCGAGGCTAGCCTGAATGGCTCCATTTCTAATTAAATCCACATCAGAGTCATTGAAGCCATACTTTGTCTGGAAGTCTTTAAACCTTTCGACCGATATTTCCCCTCTGCCGTTTTCAAGTTTTTCGATATATTTGAAGGAGAAGTCGAATAAAAGAGCGGCTTGCTGCCTGGTTAATCTTCTGAGAAGCCTCATCTTCTTTATTAAAACTGCAAAGTCCGAAATAAATTGCTGCTCATTTTGAGTTTCTATATTTAAAGCGTTCATTTTTTTATCTCCTGGTAGCACAAATTTTCCTCAGCAAACGCAAAGTGAATGATGAGGGATTTGATTTTGGTGGTTTAGGTTTGAGTAGTTTTAGAAAGCAAGCGTGTGCTTGCTCATTTTCCTGAAAGGATTTGAGAAGTTACAAAAAACTGTGCTACGCCGGGCAAGCACGTGCTTGCCGCTGCTACTAATTTTTTGTACTGGTAAGAGTTTGGTAAGTGGAAGATGAAAGATGAAGAAATACTGAGAAATATAAAAGAAAGAAGCTTAACCTCTCCTAATTAAAATAACTATTTAGAATTTTTGTGATTTTCCCCGAAGGGATGAATACTTACCAGAAAAATGGAGCGGCTGACAGGATTCGAACCAGCGACCTGTTCCATGGCAAGGAACCGCTCTACCAACTGAGCTACAGCCGCCCATAGAGCCCCTGATCTTAGTCCAGGCCAGCAAAAACTGTCAACAGGGAACTCAAAAATTTTGTTTCTAAGGGCAAGGAGCGCGGCCGTTCATCTCGTACTGGCAGATTACGGTGGCTTTGATGAGCTTCTCGCCGTCCAGGAAGTCTAGCGCTTCTGGGTGTTCCTTGGCCGGGGTGATCTGCACCTTCGCAGAGTAGATCTTCGTCGTGCTGGCGAACCCGCAGTTGCGGACGTTGGATTCGGAGATGGTGTTCTGGCCGGTGAACTTCATCTGCACCTTGTGCACGGGAACGGAGACCACTTCCTCCGGGGACACCTCTCGGAGGAAGAGCGTGTTCGAGTTATGTCCTTCTTCCCAGCGGACGGTGCCGGTGGCGTTCGAGCAGTGGGTGGCGTAGTAGGATGCCTGGGCGGAGCCGGCACCCACGGCGAACAGAGCAGCGACTAGAAATTTCATAGAACCCCTTTGGAAGTGATCGTCTCCGAAAAGGTTTATAATCGATGGAGCTCCACCGTCAAGGAGTGCGGTTTGGCTCCGCCGCTGAAATTATGGTTCCGTTCAGGGCCATAAGATTTCCTGAGTAGGCGTGGGTCTCCGGGTTGAAGGCCGAGACCTTCCCGTGGCCCCCGGGGACGTCGATGACGTAGAGGGGGATGGCCCAGCCGGGGAGCAGACCGCGGAGCTTCTGGTAGAGACTCCGGCCTTCCTCTAGGGAGAGGTAGAAGTGCATCCCTCCCTTCACCTGGTCCGGATGGTGGAGGTAGTAGGGCCTGATCTTGAGCTCGAGGAACTTGTTCACGAGGCCCAGGAGCGCTTCGCAGGAGTCGTTGACGCCGCGGAGGAGCACCGTCTGAGAAAGGAGCTGGATCCCCGTCGCCGCGAGGGCCCCGATGGCCGCCGAGTTTTCTTCGTCGAACTCGCTCACGTGGTTCGCGTGGATGGCGACCGAAACCGTTCGGAAGTGCGCCGAGGCTTTGCCAAGAACCGAGAGGAAGCCCGCGTCGATCCGCTCCGGCAGGATCACCGGGTAGCGCGTGTGGAAGCGGAGGTCCCGGATGCTCGGAAGCTCGCCGAAGGCCATGAGGTACTTCTCGAGCTTCTCGTTCGAGAGGGTGAGCGGGTCGCCGCCGGTGAAGATGATCTCCGAGACCTCCGGGTGCGCCCGGAGGTAGCTCAGGGTTTCTTCGAAGTCCTGCTGGAAGAGCTCGTTGGTCACGGCGAGTTCGTTCTTCCGGAAGCAGTAGCGGCAGTTCACCGGACACACGGAGGTGGCGGTGAAGAGCGCGCGCGACGGGTACCGGTGGATGAGCTGCGGAGCTCTCTGGTAGGCCCGGTCCCCGATGGGATCGAGGAGCCCGGCGGGGTGCAGTTCGCGCTCGTCCGGGAGGAACTCGCGAGCGAGCACGCCGTCCGGCCCCTGGTCCTTGAGCTTCCGAGCGAGGGCGCGAGGGATGAAGAGCGGGTAGGAGCGCTCCACCCGGAGGTGCCCCTCGGGGAACTCCCAGCCGAGGAAGCCGTAGAGGTCCCGGAGGTCCCTGAAGGCTTCCCGGAAGTGAATGCTCCAGTCCCTACTCGTCGGCATGCTTCTCGAGTTCCTTCTCGTACTGCCGCTTGTAGATGTACGCGCAGATCCGGATGAGGAGGGCGCCGTAGACGGCGATGCCCAGGAAGTGGAACAGGAGCGTCCAGAAGTCCATCACGCCCCCTTCGTAGAGCGTGTAGAGGATCCACTTCAGGAGGACGATGTGGGCGACGAAGATCAGGACCTGCTTGATCCGCTCCGGAAGGTTTTCTTTGGTCACGAGGTTCTTAAGCATGTGTTCCCGGTTGCCAGTAGCTTGCTTCGAGCTTCTTGTAGGACTTGATTTTTTTCAACAGAAACGACTTGTTCATTCCGGTGAGGAGGCACTCGGCGAAGAGCACCGGTCCCTGGGGCAGGGGCATGAGCCCGATGGGCCTCACGGGTCGGATCTTCCCGACGGCCGAACCGCCGCGGTAGTCTAGTACCACTAACTCTTTTGCCTGGACAAGGGTTTTGAGCCCGTCCAGGCGGGTGGAGTAGTTGAAGCAGTCGTTCCGGTCGAAGTGCGAGAGCCGGAAGACGAAGCTCTTCTCGAGGGCGACCTTGTGGTCGGTTTGGGTCTGGATGGTCCCGGCCATGATCTTCAGGCAGGCCAGGGTGTCTTCCATGGCCACGTGGTGCTGCAGCTCGATGCCGAAGTATTCGCTCAGGGTTGAGAGCTTGAAGTTCGATGGAGCCGCGTCTTTGTTCTTGTACACGGCCCGGGTGAAGCGGCAGCTATCGTAGATGTCCAGCGGAGGGAAGTCGATCTGGAAGTCGTGGGAAGACTTGATCAGGTAGCCCAGGTCGAAGGTGGAGTTGTGGGCGATCATCGGGTAGCGGCCCACGAAGTCCCAGAACTCCCGCAGGGGTTTCTTAATCGTCGGGGAGAGCTTCAGGTGATCATTAGTGAGCCCGTGGAACTGGATGGTGAACTCCGGGATCTCGATCAGGGGGTTGATCAGCTGGTGGTAGGTACTGATTTCACCGGCTTCTGTGATCTTCACGGCCGCGATTTCAATGATCTTATCCACCAGGGGGGAGAGGCCCGTGGTTTCAAGGTCAACGGCAACCAACCCCTTGGGGAAGAGGTTTAGGAGGTGTGTGACTTCGTTTGAGTCCAAGGTGAGGGTCGATTGGCTTCTTGACATACAGTGTCTTTATAGCTTTTTTAACTGGATTCCGTCTAGCTGAAAACCCATCCCTTTCATTGACAACTGCGAGGCATTAAGTACAAGATTTCGGGACATTTAAGATCTTGGAAAACTAAGAAAGGAAACTCTATGGCCAAAACATTTGACGTTGTTGTTTTAGGTGCCGGTCCTGGTGGATATGTAGCTGCAATCAGGGCATCTCAGTTAGGGAAAAAAGTGGCCATCATCGAAGCCGATAAGCTCGGTGGAGTATGTCTGAACCGCGGCTGTATTCCTACGAAAGCACTCTTGAAATCCGCGCACTCCGTGCACGAGGTAGCTGACCTGAAAGGTCTGGGGATCAACGTTGACCTCAAGGGCCTGGACGCGTCGGTCGCCGTGAAGCGGGCCAACGAGATCGCCGGAAACATGTCCAAGGGGATCGCCTTCTTGATGAAGAAGAATAAGATCGAAGTCCTGAGCGGGAAGGGTGTCTTCAAGTCCGCCAAGACCCTCGAGGTCACCCTCGCAGACGGGAAGAAAGAAGAGGTCACCGCGGGCAACGTGATCATCGCCACCGGCGCGAAGTACCGGACCTTCCCGGGCCTCGAGCACGACGGGAAGCGCCTCCTCGGTGCCTGGGAAGCCCTCAAGCTCGAGAAGCTTCCGAAGTCCATCGGGATCATCGGCGCCGGCGCCATCGGGATGGAGTTCGCCTACTTCTGGAACGCCTTCGGCGTGGACGTGCACATCTTCGAGATGCAGAAGAACCTCCTTCCGATCGAAGACACGGAGATCTCCGCGGAGGTCGAGCGGCACTACAAGAAGTACGGGATGAAGCTCTCCCTCGGGATCGAAGGAGTGACCGCGAAGAACAACGGGAACGACGTGACCTTCACCGTCACCGAAGGTGGCAAGAAGACCGAGCACAAGTTCGAGCTGGGCCTCATCGCCGTCGGGATGGTGGGGAACCTCGAGGGCTACGGGCTCGAGAAGGCCGGGGTCCAGACGGAGAGGGGCTTCATCAAGGTCAACGAATACTACCAGACCACCGCCGCCGGCGTGTACGCCATCGGCGACGTCTCCGGTCCACCGCTCCTGGCCCACGCCGCTTCTCACGAAGGCGTGGTGGCGGCGGAGCACCTGGCCGGGAAGCACCCGCACCCGATCGACAAGCTCAACATCGCCGGCTGTACCTACTGCCAACCGCAGGTGGCCTCCGTGGGCTACACCGAGCGCGCGCTGAAGGAAAAGGGCATCGAGTACAAGGTCGGGAAGGCGCCGTTCATGGCCAACGGTAAGGCCATCGCGTCCAACGAGAAAGACGGCTTCATCAAGGTCCTCACCGGCAAGCACGGCGAGCTCCTCGGGGCCCACATCGTCGGGACCCACGCCACCGAGCTCATCCACGAGTACGTCCTCTTCCGGACCATGGAGGGGATCGACGAAGAGATCTTCGCCACCATCCATCCGCACCCGACCCTGGGAGAGTTCCTGGGCGAGGCCGTGCTGGCGGCCAAGGGCCGGGCACTCAATTTATAGGTAATTTTAAGGAGATATTTTTATGGCAAAGGTTGAAGTTGTAATGCCCCAGATGGGAGAGTCGATCACGACCGGTACCATCACCAAGTGGCACAAGAATGTCGGCGAGGTCATCGAGCTGGACGCGATCCTCCTGGAGATCTCCACGGACAAGGTCGAATCGGAGATCCCGAGTCCCATCCACGGGAAGATCGTCGAGCTCCTCTTCCCGGAGGGCGCCACCGTGGACGTGGGCAAGCCCATCGCCATCATCGAAGACGACCTGAACGCGGCGGTCAGCGCGCCGGCCGGGAAGTCCGCTCCGGCCGCGAAGAAAGAGGCCACCGCTCCGGCACCGGAAGGCGGCGCCACCGCCATGAACGAAGGTGCCATCGCCTACCAGGCCATGCACGATGACGGCGGCGCGAGCGCGGAAACGCAGGACTCAAGCGACGGCTTCCGCTTCTACACTCCGCTGGTGAAGGCGATGGCAAAAGACGCCGGCATCCCCCTGAGCGAACTCTCGAAGATCAAAGGCACCGGCGCCGCCGGTCGCGTGAACAAGGCTGACCTCGAAGCCTACATCGCGGGCCGCGGGAAGGGCTCCGCTGCTGCGGCTTCCTCGGCGCAGGCCTCGTCGTCTGCGCAGGCTTCCGCTCCACGCGCCTCGACGCCGGCCCCGTCTGGCGTCCCTCAGACCCGCGCGGGCGGGGAGCGGGTCGAGATCGTCGCCATGGACAACATGCGGAAGGCCATCGCCAAGAACATGGTGATCTCCAAGCAGACTTCTCCGCACGTGAACTCCATCGACGAGATCGACATGACGAACCTCGTGAAGTCCCGGGAGAAGATCAAGAACGAGTTCAAGAAGCGCGAGGGGATCAACCTCACGTACTCGCACTTCGTCCTCTACGCCATCGTCCAGGCGCTCAAGGAGCACCCGCTGGTCAACGCGTCCATCGAAGGCGATAACATCGTCATCAAGAAAGACATCAACCTCGGCTGCGCGGTCGCGGTCCCGGGGAACGGCCTGGTCGTCCCGGTGATCAAGAACGCCGGCGACCTCAACCTCACGGGTCTGGCCCGCCAGCTCGACGTCCTCGCCAACAAGGCCCGGAACAAGAAGCTCACCATGGACGACCTCTCCGGCGGTACCTACACCTTCACTAACAACGGCTCCTTCGGGACCCTCATCGCCACCCCGGTGATCCTCCAGCCGCAGGTCGGGATCTTCTGCACCGGCGTGATCAAGAAGCGGGTGATGGTAATGGAGGATGATGCCATCGCGATCCGGAGCATGATGTACGGAACCCACACCTACGACCACCGGCTCATCGACGGCGAGCTCGGAAGTAAGTTCCTCGCTTCGGTCAAGGAGCACCTCGAGACCATGAAGCCAGAAAACTTAATTTGACAAGGAAGCCTCCCTCGCGGAGGCTTTCTTTTTTAAATGAGCATGAAGTACGCGTTTACCAACCTGATCTCCCTGGGTACCACCCGGGAGATGCCCGAGAACAAGAAGCTGGCGATCCAGATCGCCGTCTTCGACTCCTATTGGACGCTGGTCACCTTCCTCTTCTACCTGAGCTACGCCGTCTACCGGAGCGACGCCTTCCTCATCAACTGCGAGCTGGCCCTCGCGTTCCTCGTCATGGTCGGGATCTACCTGATCCACAAACGCTGGCACGACGCCGGCCGGATCCTCATCCACGTCACGGGGCTCGCGGGGATCTTCCTGTCCGTGGACGCCACCCCGGTCGGCTCGGGCTACGAGTTCTACTACTTCACGAGCATCACCATCCCGTTCATTAGCTTCTCCAGCGAGGAGCAGTGGAAGGGCGTGATCCTCTCGCTCATGGGAGCGGTGCTGCTCATCGTCCAGAACGTCCTAGGCCCAGGGCTCGTCTTCCCGCCGCTGCAGATCATGGGCGAAGACCGCCTCGTGGCCCAGATCTTCGTCTGCGTCTACCTCATCGCCGTCTTCTGGGTCGCCCGCTGGAACATCTCCCGCGCGCTCAAGAACGTCCAGATCCAGCAGAACGAGATCATCCACACCGCGAACCTCATGGCCCTGGGGGAGATGACCAGCGGGATCGCCCACGAGATCAACAATCCGCTCCAGTCCCTCACCCTCCAGCTCGAGGTCCTGAAGCGCAAGCTCGCCGTGGAAGAGGCCCTCTCACCCAAGGTCGAGGAGCAGCTCCGGAGCATGCATAAGACCACATCCAAGATGGCAAAGATGGTGAAGGGCCTCAAGAGCCTCTCGCGGAACGTCTCCGACGACCCGGAAGAGTACTTCGAGCTCTCGAAGGTCCTCGACGACATCGTCGCCGTCGCCTCCGAGCGGATGCGGGTGCTGGGGATCGAGTTCGAGATCCGAGGGCCGACCTTCCTCCAGGTGAAGGGGAACCCGACCCAGCTCTCGCAGGTCCTGATCAACCTCTTGAACAATTCAATCGACGCCATCCGCGACAATCCCCAGAAGTGGATCTGCCTGCAGATCACCCCGGGCCTGACCATCGAGATCAGCGTCACCGATTCGGGAAACAACATCTCCGAGGAGCTGTCGGCGAAGATCATGAAGCCCTTCTTCACCACGAAGGATCCGAGCGTCGGAACGGGCCTTGGCCTCTCCATCTCCCGCAGTATCATCGAGAAGTGGGGAGGCCGCCTTTACCACGACCTCGGCTCCCGGCACACGCGCTTCGTGATGGAGATCCCCACCGCAGGACTAGAACAGTCCTAGTGGTGCAGCGGCTGCTGGCCGTGAGTCCGGCGGTAGACCTTCTCCTGCTTTCGCTTCTGCCGCTTGGTCTTCCGTCTCCACCAGTCGATAGCCCCGCCCATGAGCACCACGGAGATGACGGTGTTGAGGACGTGATCCGAGAACCCGAGTTCCTGGAAGTTCGGGATGATCTTCAGGAGTGCCGGATCCGGCTTGGCGTACCCGACCTCCGGAACCCCCGGCTGGCCCAGGAGGAACCCGGCGAGAGCGTGGAGCCCGAAGAAGATGGAAAATCCGAGGCAGGCGCGGAAGGCGTGCCGGCTATTGTTCTTGTATCCGTTGTAGAAGAGGATCAGTCCGGAACTCGCCATGACCAGTCCGTGGAAGATGCTGATGTGCAGCCCGGCGAACGAGGAGAAGAGCAACCCGCAGAGACCGAGGATGAAGAGCAAACCACCGACGAACATGCTGATAACTTGTGTAAAGTGCTTCGGTTTTCCCGTTCCAGGCGCGTGAACTTTAGTGATGGCCATTGCATACCTCCAATTACTTCTTACTTTGAAGTAGCAAGTTTGGGACCACGGAAGTGGTATGCAAATTCAACTAGATCTTAAGGAGAAAGTTCGCCAATGGGGGATATATTCCCCGGGAACTAGTTACTTTTTTGAGGTTAAATTTTGAAAGGCGTCATTGAGCGCCTTCTCCGATCCGAGCAGGGCCGGCCTGTAGAACCTTTCTTCGACGCTAACAGGCAGGTATCGTTGCTCGGTGTAGTGGTTCGGGTAGCTGTGCGGGTACTTGTAGTTCTTCTTCTCCGGCGAAACGTTGGAGAGGGGCCCCGGGACTTCGAGCGTCGGATTCTCCTTCACGTACGCCAGCGCCGCGTCCACCGCCTTGTACGCGGAGTTGGACTTCGGCGAGAGGGCTAAGAAGACGGTGGCGTGGGCGAGGGTGATCCGCGCCTCCGGCATGCCGATGTTCTTCACCACGTAGTGCGCGTTGGTGGTGACCTGCAGGCCCTGGGAATTGGCAAGGCCGATGTCCTCGGAGGCGAGGATCATGAGCCGGCGGGCGATGAACTCCGGATCCTCGCCGCCGTCGAGCATGATGGCGAGGTAGAGGAGGGCCGCGTCCGGGTCCGAGCCGCGGACGGACTTGATGAAGGCGGAGATCACGTCGTAGTGGCGGTTGGCGTTCTTGTCGTACTGGCGTGCGTGTTCGAAGAGTTCTCTGAGGATCTGCTCCTTGTTCTCGAGCTCGGCCTCGGTGAAGGAGGTGAGCCGCGCGAGCTGGTTCAGGGCGAAGCGAGCGTCTCCGTTCGAGAGCTTGGCGATGTCGCCGATGAAGCCCTCGAGGTCCGGCCGGGAGAGGTCTAAGAGGCCGCGCTCTAAGATCTGCTCGAGGTCTTCCACCTGGAGGGCCTTGAGCTCGATCAGGGACACCCGGGAGAGGAGGGCCTTGTTGAGCGAGGTGTGGGGGTACTCGGTGGTGGCGCCGATGAAGAGAAAGTCGCCGTTCTCCAGGTAGGGCAGCAGAGCGTCCTGCTGGGACTTGTTGAACCGGTGGATCTCGTCGATGAAGAGGATGCTCTCCTTCCCGAACTCCCGGTGCCGGTCGAGCATCTCGGCGATGAGCCGCTTGAGCTCCGGGATCCCACTGGTGACCGCGCTGAAGACGTGCAGCTCGCGGTCGATCTGGCTCGAGATGATGTGGGCAAGGGTGGTCTTCCCCGTGCCCGGGGGCCCCCAGAAGATCACGTGCCGGGGGTGGGAGACCAGCTTATCCAACTGCTTCCTGATCGGGGCCTGCCCGTAGAAGTCTTCGAGGGTCTTGGGTCTAAGCTTGGCCGCCAGGGGAAGGTCGTGTGAATGGGAGAGCTCAAAAGCGTCCAGTTGCATGGTTTCTTCTATCAAAATGGGGTGAAGCCTGCAACTAAGGTTGACTCGGGGCTCGATTGTGAGTATTTTTTTGGGACTAAATTCCAGGCCGGTTCGGCTTTCTAGCGCTACGAAGAAGGGGGTGTAATGAGCATGTCTACAATTCAAATTTCTATTGATGACAGATTTCCAGCTGAGAAAGCGATCAAAAAATTCAAGCGTCTATGCGACGCCTACGGGATCGTGAAGGAATATCGCGCTCGTTCAGAGTTCAAGAAACCTTCTGTTAAGCTGAAAGAAAAGTTAGAAAATGCTGAGAAGCGTCGTCACAAGACGAACGTTCGCGGTCGAGTTCGAACTAAGTACTAATCGCTCCAGGGCCCTCGATGAGGGCCCTTTTTTTTGGATGTTCAAGAATCAATCGTCACTCGAGAGCGAAGCAGACCCCGTTGTTCGGCAGGCGCACCTTCGAGACGACCTCCCTCCCGAGGAACCGCAGCCCGTTCTCCCGGACGGTCAGGTTGAACTCCCGGAGCGTTCGCCGGAAGCGCCCCCCGATTTCGCAGACATCATCCACCTCGACGGTCAGGACGCCGGCGAGGGTCCACCGGGGCTCCAGGGGACGGAGGTCGGCGCAGGTCTTGAACTGTTCTCCGGAGACGAGGTCCATGGCCGGGAGTCCTCTCGGGATTCCGCCGGCGATGAAGACCCCTCTTCCGCCGTTGTAGTACCCGTCTGGCCTGTAGTCCTTGCAGCTCACCCGGTGGCCGGGGACGGACTGGAGGACCCAGCCGACCTTCTGCCGGTGGATGACCTCGGCGGAGCTCGCGAGGGAGGTTAGGGTTAGGATCGTGGCGGCCAGGGCTTTCATGAGATTCTCCTCTATCAATATTGGTCGAGGAGGTTTTATACCCGGTCGGCTAGCATCGGTGAATCTGAGCTAACCTATGCCTACCATAGGTAAAGACCTTAGAGGTAGTAGCGGAGCAGGCTGTTCCACTTGTTATGGATCACCGCCAGAAACGGCGCCATCCCCTCCGGCGTCTTCTTGTTCTTCTTGGTGAGGTTCATGTTCAAGAGGTTCAGCGTGAAGTTCAGGGAGTTCACGTTCTGGTTGAGGTACTCGAAGTTACTGCGCTTGGAGAGCTGGAGCTGCACCGGGTGGACGAAGTTGAAGAAGAAGTGGCGGAACTCCTCCTTGTAGAGCTGCGGGATGTACTCGACCACGGCGAGGGAGAGGAGGGTGCCGAGCTCGTCGACCTTCTTGACGACGCCGTAGGTTTCCTTCCGCTGGGAGATGTCCGCGGCCTGGATGAAGGAGGCGTTGTCGAGGTCGCCCTTGAGCTCTTCGACCGCGTTGTCGAAGTCCGAGATCACCCGCACCCCGGCGAGGGTGTTGATGTAGAGGGCGGAGGTCATCTTCTGTTCCTTCAGGAGCTCGAGGGACCTGGTCTTGAGGCGTCCGAGCTTCTCCCGGAGGTTCCTGATCGGTTCCTCGCACCGCTTGCTCAGGAGCCGCGGGCAGGTCTCTAGGAGGACCTCCCGCTCGGCGGTGATTCCCTCGAAGTCCTCCATCAGGGGGTTGAGCTTCTTCGGGTAGTTCGGGAAGAGTTCGATCATCTGGTAGAAGTCCCGGACGATCCCGTTCAGGACCGGCTTCACGTTGGCCTGGAAGACCTCCGAGCGGAGCGCCTTCTGCGGATACGCGGGCGCGCCGGCGAGGAGGAGGAGCAGGAGGAAGAGGAACCTCACGCGAGGGCCCGCTGGGCCCGGAGCTCGAACTTCTCGTCGTCGATCTCGTGGGCGACGGCACCGGCGATCGGGGTCTCGCTGAAGCTCGCCTTCACCGTGAGGGTCTCCGCGGAGATGTAGCCCTGGTACTTCTTGAAGATCCGCTCGAGCTCCGGGGTCGTGGAGACGGTGAGCTCGATCCGGTCGGAGACGTTGAAGTTCGAGTCCTTGCGCGTCTTCTGGATCCGGTTCACCATCTCCCGGGCGAGGCCCTCGTCAATGAGGTCCTGGTCCAGCTTGCAGTCGAGGTCGATGGTGATGAACCGGTTGGTCACGGCCTGGGTGCCCTGCTTGGCCGCGCGGAAGACGAGGATCTCCTCGGAGGTGAACTCCACGCCCTTGAGGGCGATCTTGCCTCCGGCTTCGATCTTCTGGACTTCGGCGGAGGAGAAACCCTCGATGAGGGGCCTGAACGCGGCGAAGTCCTTCCCGAGCTTCTTCCCGAGGACCGGAGAGTTGGGCTTGGCGGAGAGGACGACGTAGTCCGCTTCGCTGGTGAGGTACTCGATGGTCTTCACGTTGAGCTCGACCTTGATGTACTCTTCGAGCTTCCGGAGCTCCGTCAGGAGGTCGCGGTCCTGGTGGACCACCTTCAGGGTCGAGAGCGGAGTCTTGACCTTCACCCCTTCGGTCACGCGCTTCTGCCGCCCGAGGAGGATCACCTGCTGCATGCGACCCACGGCCGTCTCCAGGGTGGTGTCGATGAGGCCGGGGTTGGACTCCGGGTAGGCGCACAGGTGCACGGACTCTTCGGTCTTGCCGCCGAAGGCCTTGAGCTCCTGGTAGATGTGGTCCGCGAGGAACGGCGTGAACGGCGCCATCAGGCGGGCGAGGCTCTCGAGGGTGGTGTAGAGGGTGGAGAAGGCCGCGCTCTTGTCCGCGCTCATGCCCTCTTCCCAGAAGCGCCGGCGGTTGAGCCGGATGTACCAGTTGGTGAGGTCTTCGATGAAGCCGAAGAGCTCCGGGATCACGTTGTAGAGGCGGTAGTTCTGCATCTCGTGGTTGACGTTCTTCACCAGCGTCTGGAGCTTGGAGAGGACCCAGCGGTCGAGGATGTTGTCCGAGGAATTGCCGGCGAAGGCGAAGGCCCCGTCCGCGCCGACCTTGATCTCGTGGGCGTACTTCGCGTCGACCTTCCAGCCGTCCGCCTGGGCGTAGGTGGTGAAGAACTTGAAGGAGTTGAACCACGGGAGGAGGACCCGCCGGACCATGTCCTTCACGCCCTCGTCGGTGAAGCGGAGTTCCTCCGCCTTCACCAGACCCGAGTTGATGAGGAAGAGCCGGAGCGAATCGGCGCCGAAGGTCTCGATGAGCTCGTCCGGGGGCGTGTAGTTCCGCAGCCGCTTGCTCATCTTCTTGCCGTCCTTGGCGAGCACCATGCCGTTGACGATCACGTTCTTGAACGCGGGCTTGTCGAAGAGGGCCGCCGACAGCACCGTCAGGGTGTAGAACCAACCCCGGGTCTGGTCCAGGCCCTCGGCGATGAACTCGGCCGGGAAGCCGTCCTTGAAGATCTCCTGGTTCTCGAAGGGATAGTGGAGCTGGGCGTAGGGCATGGAGCCGGACTCGAACCAGCAGTCGAGGACCTCCGGGATGCGCTTGTAGGTCCCCGGCTCGCCGGGGACGGTGAAGTGGAGGTCATCGATGTACTCGCGGTGGAGGTCTCTCACTTCCTTGCCGGTGTACTTCTTGATGTCGGCGAGGGACCCCATGCAGATGGCCGCACCGGTTTGGTCGTTGATCCAGATCGGCAGGGGGGTGCCCCAGACGCGGCTGCGGGAGATCGCCCAGTCCCGGGCGTTCTCCAGCCACTTCCCGAACCGGCCTTCCTTGATGGTCTCCGGGACCCAGGTGATCTGCTGGTTGGCCCGGATCATCTTGTCCTTGATCTTCTCCACGGCGAGGTACCACTGGGGCATGGCCCGGTAGATGAGCGGGGTGTCCGTCCGTGGGCACATCGGGTAGCTGTGGACGAGGGTCGACTGGAGCAGGAGCTGCCCGCGGTCCTTGAGGTTTTTAATGATGTCCTTGTCGGCATCTTTGATCGGCCTGCCGGCGAAGTCCGTGACCTCGGCGGTGAAGCGCGCGGAGATGTCCAGCGGGACGATGACCTCGGTGAGGCCCGCGGCCTTCATCACCCGGTTGTCGTCTTCCCCGAAGCCCGGGGCCTGGTGGACGATCCCGGTGCCGTCGCCGGTGGTGACGTACTCGTCGGTGAGCATGACGAAGTAGCCGTCTTTCTCGAGCTCCTTGAAGTACGGGAAGAGGGGCTCGTAGCGCTGGCCCTTGAGCTTCGAGCCCGGCATGGTTTCGACCTCTTCGTACTTCAGGACTTTCTTGTAGGCGTCGAGGCGCGCCTTCGCCAGGATGATGTAGATGTTCCGCTCCAGGTCCTTGATCTTGACGTACTCGATCTCCGGATGGACGCAGAGGGAGAGGTTGCTCGGAAGGGTCCACGGGGTGGTGGTCCAGGCGGCGAAGTAGGTGTTCGGATCGGCCTTGGTTCGGAACAGGATGGTGATGGCCGGATCCTGGATGTCCTGGTAGTTCTGGCCCGCCTCGAAGTTCGAGAGGGCGGTCTGGAGCGCCGGGGAGTAGGGGACGATCTTGTTCCCCTGGTAGATCAGACCCTTGTCCCAGATGGACTTGAATACCCACCAGGTGGATTCCATGAAGGAGAGGTCCATGGTCTTGTAGTCGTTCTGGAAGTCCACCCAGCGGCCAAGGCGGCCGATGGTCTTCTCCCATTCGTTCACGTACCGGTCGACGATCCCCCGGCACTCGTCGTTGTACTTCTTCACCCCGTGCTGGGCCACGAAGTCGCTGGCCGAGGTGTTGAACTTCTTGTCGATCTCCTGTTCGATCGGGAGCCCGTGGCAGTCCCAGCCGAAGCGGCGGTCCACGTAGAAGCCCTTCATGGTGAAGTAGCGCGGGACCACGTCCTTCAGGGTCGAGGCGACGATGTGCCCGTGGTGGGGGAGGCCGGTGGCGAAGGGAGGGCCGTCGTAGAAGATGTAGTTCTTGCCTTTTCTGGTCTTCTCCAGAGACTTCTTGAAGATGGCCTTTTCCTTCCAGAAATTTAAGATTGACCGTTCTGCTTGAGGAAAAGAAAAGCCTTCACTGGCACCTTGGGCGCTCTCTAGGGATTCCATTGTCTGCTCCAAAAATTGCGAAGAGGTAAAATGAGCCTCCACTCTAGCAGAAAAGCACACCATCGTAAATTTTCCAAGGCCCTTTCCGAAGAGAAAGTACGAGGATCTATGAACAAACTCTTTCAGTCAGCTTTTGCCCTGAGTCTAAGCTTCTACGCGCTGAGCGCCTCCGCTCAGCTGGAAGACATGGACGAGTTTCTGGGCCTGGAGACAGAAGTGAAAGAGGAGATCCAGGGTCCGAAGATCGAGGTGAAGCCCGAGAGTGTCGAGATCGACACCACCGTCCTGGCGAAGGGCCAGACCTACTCGCTGATCCCCTGGTCCTCCCAGGAGCCGGAGGAGTGGCTGGACATCGAGCGCTGGATCCTCGACCGGAACCAAAAAGACAAGGACCCGGAGTGGAAGACGAGACTCCGGCACGTCGCCAAGGCCGAGCTCGCGGGCAAGATCCTCCAGTGCAAAGGGGAGTGCAGGATCTTCCGCGGCTCCCGGGACACCAAGGCGGTCCACCTCTCCCGGCTCTACGAAGGAGACGAACTCGTCACCGGAGAGGACTCCGTGGCCTGGGTGTTCCTCGCGGACGGCACGCTCCTGCGGCTCTCCGCCCAGAGTTCCCTGGCGATGCTGGAGATCAACTTCGGCATGGAGGAGGTCTTCTACCAGGCCCGGTTGAACCAGGGCCACGTCTACTGGCATCCCCGGAGCAAGGACCCCCTGCCACTGGACGACGGAGCGGAGACGGATTCCCTGAGCCTCCCCCTCATGGTGAGAGAGGCCAACGAAGAGCACTTCCAGCGGCAGATCTTCTTCGCACAGAACGACGACGCCCACCTCGCCGAGCTCCTCAGCATGAACGAGTCGGCGATCAAGAAGCAGTTCGAGCAGCTCAACGCGCTCAAGGAAAGCAACAACAAGACCCTCGTCATGAACGGCGAGATCTTCCGCGCTTATGTCGAGCAGATCCTGGCGCCGACCCTCGGACCCGGCGATTTGGTCATCCTCGACAATCTCGGATCCCACAAGGTCGCTGGC
>SXUH01000150.1 GCA_005791855.1 Bdellovibrionales bacterium | reverse complement strand
GTACATCCCCGCGCGCTACTGGATCACCGCCGACATCGCCATCGCTCTCCGGGCCGACGGCATCGAGTACAACGACGTGGTCACCTACTTCGACCGGGTCGGCTTCCGGGACCTGAAAACCGGGAAGGGACTATCCTCCGCAGCGATCGAAGCGAAGTACGCGACCGGAATGGGCTACACGGATCTCACCGAAGAGGACATCCAGCTCATCCGCGACTTCTCCACCCGCGCCAAGGGAATCCGGAGCAAGGTGCTCATGGACCTCATCCGCCAGGGATACAGCATCGACGAGCTCCGGACCGAACTCATCGCCAAGGGCTTCCCGGAGGAAGAGCTGAACGAGGCCCGGAACGTCGCCCGGGGCCCCTACGCCGAGGCCTACGAAGAAGGCCAGGTCTTCAAGAACCTCATCACCGAGAAGTCCAAGTCCATGCCCGCGTCCCTGGCACGGCTCGAGGCTCAACTTGAGCGCGGCCACATCAGCCGGGAGGCCTTCGACAAGAGCTTCGCTCAGGAAGAAGCGGCCGTGGCCAAGTACCGCCAGGAGATCGAGCAGACCTGGGGCGCCTTCGCCTCCAACGTCTTCGGCAACATCGTGGCCAACATCCCGACCATCCTCTACGGTTCCGTCGCCCCGACGCCCGTCTACGTCGACACCCGACAGGAGTACTCGAAGGCGTCGGTGAACAACATCGTCGCCCAGTACGGTTCCGTCACGAACTACAACAAGCACCTCGCGGACGTGGAAGTGAAGTACCGCTACCGGCCGCTCGCCCGGCCCGTGGAGTTCGCGACCAACTTCTTCAAGGCCATCCCGAACACCATCGCCTCCGTCGTCCAGTACGGAGACGTGCTCCGCGAGATCGTTCCCCTCACTCCCCTCGACGCCTACAACCGGCTCAAGGGCAAGGAGTTCAAGGCCACCGACGGGCACCTCTACCAGTTCGGTGAATCGGTCAAGACCTACGTCGAGAGCCTCAAGCCGGCCAACGAAGACTTCCGCGGCGAGTTCGTGGTGGAAGTGGTTCCGCAGGTCCTGGGCCAGCTCACCGTCCAGATCGGCGCCGGCGTGCTGACCGGCGGCTCGACCCTCCTCCCGACCCTCATCGCCGTCTCCTCCGGCGGAGTCGAGCAGTACAAGCAGGCCACCAAGGCCAACGCCTCCGCGGACCACCGGAAGATCGCCGCCCTCGTGGGCAGCATCGTCTCCATCACCGACGCCATCCCCATGGCCAAGTACCTCAAGCCCCTGAACCAGGGGCAGAAGCTGACCGTCCTCGAGAAGTACCTCGGGACGGTCTTCAATGGCCTTGCCAAGAACGCCGACTCCACGACCTCCCTCCTCGTGACCCGGGCCCTCATGGCGGCCCAGATCAAGAGCGGCATGCTGGTCCAGGCGACCCAGGAGCTCACGGAGAAGAAGATCAACGACTTCACGGCCAATCTCACCTATGATCCGCAGAGAAACGCTCTGATGATCTCCGAAGAAGACGTGACCGAGTTCCTCGGCGGGGCCGTGGGGGGCCGCGCGGGAACGAGCTTCTCGATCTTGCTGAGCTCCTTCAACTCTCAGCAGACGATCTCCATCCGCGACGAGGTCGCCAAGCAAGTCAAGGCCATGCTCGACGCCCAGAAGGCCACTCCGCCGCAGCCCTCGAAGCTCGCCCGGACCGATGCCAATACCCAGGCAGAAGCGAAGACCACCCAGCGACCCGGACCACAGCCGCAGCAGAAGGAGCAGAGCCCTCGCCAGCAGACCGCCCCGTCCACCGTTGAGACGCGCCAGCGGATCTCTCCCGAGGCCCAGGCCGAGCTGGCCCGGCAGTCGGAGCTCAAGAAGAACATCCAGAACGAAGCCGAGGAACAGGCGAAGGCCTTCCTCGAGGTCATGGAAGCTGGAACCGTCAGCGGGAAGTTCAAGATGGTCGTCGACCCGAAGGAAGCCCTCGCCGCCCGGCTCCTGATGATCCAGCAGGCGAAGGACACCATCGACATCAGCTACTACATCTTCCAAGACACCGACTCGTCCCGGATCCTCCTCAACGAACTCCGGAAGGCCCTCCGCCGCGGCGTCAACGTCCGCTTCATGGTGGACGGAACCGGAAGCGTGAAGGCCGGGACGAGCTTCTACTCCGAGCTCCAGACCCTGACCCAGACCAAGGGGGGGCCGCGGCTGGATAAGAACGGCAAGCAGGTCGGCACGGCGAAGTTCGAGGCCGTGGTGATCAACCCCGTGATCAACATCGAGGCGCGGATCCGGAAGTTCTTCGCCAAGGTCAACTACCTCATCACCGGGAAGGAGATCGAGATCGAGCACTTCTCCATCCTCCAGCGCTCCCACGATAAGATCCTCATGGTCGACATCGCCAACCCCAGGGACTCCATGGCGATCGTCGGGGGCCGGAACATCTCGAACAACTACTTCGGGATCGGGAAGGACAAGGACCACGTCTACAACGACCTCGACATCGTCATCAAGGCACCGACCGGTGTGAGCGCCGACGCCGCTCCGGAGAGCCAGGTCCTCGACGGGCTCTCGCGGCACTACAACAAACTCTACGCCTACACGGCCAACCGCCGGTTCAGCGACTTCCTCTTCAAGATCAGTCGCTCGACCGCCGCGAAGAACCTCAACCGGATCCGGAACACGGTGAACGATAACGTCCGCTCCGCGGAGGCCGAGCTCGCCCCGGTCCTCGAGAAGCTCGCCAAGGAAGACTACCTGAATTCGAACTTCGACGAGGGCCCGGTCGCCTTCCTCAACGAGTACAACAACATCATCCGCCGCAGGCCCTTCGCGGCGTCGAAGTCGCTCTACGGCGACAACGAAGAGTCGATCATGCGGAACATGTGGAACCAGCTCAAGGTCGCCAAGAAAGACATCCTCATCTGCTCGCCGTACATCTACCTCACCACGGAAGAGACGGCCTGGCTGGTGAACTGGCTCAAGGAGGACCCGAGCCGGACCCTGCGGATCCTGACGAACTCGACGGTGACCTCCGACAACCTCTTCGCCCAGTCGATGGTGGAGAACTTCGTGATGCCGAAGCTCATCGCCAAGCTCGACGAGGCCCAGGTGCCGAGGTCCCAGTACGAACTCCTGGCCTTCGGGAGCATGGACAACAAGGCCCTGGGCGGGAAGGAACCGCAGGGGAAGATCCACGCGAAGTTCTGGATGGTGGATAACTTCGGCATGGGCGTGGGGACGTCGAACTTCGATCCGCTCTCCCGGCTCACGAACTCGGAGATCACGGCCAACGTCTTCCCGGTCAACGGAACGGCGTCCATCCAGGCCCTGAACAAGTACTACGACTACCTGAAGGAGCGCTCGACGGTCTGGAACTCCCAGGAGTTCGAGCAGGTGAAGTTCGACCGGTCCAACCGGATCAAGCTCGTGATCCACCGGATCGTGAAGCTCGTCCTCGAACGCACGCGCCTCCTCCCGGAGTCACCGAACTAGCAGCGGAACTGTAAAGGTGTCGATGAGGGTCTTCCCACTGTCGAAGGTTCTGACGGTGAGTCGATCCTCAACGACCTCGAACACGCTCAGGGTCGTCACGAAGGAGTGCCGGTAGACCATGTGGGGATTGACGTAGCTCACGGGACTGAGCATCCCCCCGGAGGGCCCTGCGATGAGGTACCGGATCCCCGCCTTCTCGCTCCGCTCGTAGAGATGCAGGTGCCCCGTGAGGACGAGCTTCACGCAGGAGTACTTCTCGATCAGGGGAACTAACTCACTGCGGAGCCGGGTCGGGATCTCCCGGAACCACTCCAGGCTCGAGGAGAAGGGAGAGTGGTGCATGGAGATGAGCACGGGCTTTCCCAGGGACTGGTTCTTCCGGAGCTTGTCTTCGAGCCAGGCCCACTGCTCTTTGATCCTCGCCTCGCTTAGGAACTTGAAGTTCGAGTTCAGCACCACCAGGGAGAACTGCTCGAACTCCGTGACGGCGGTTCCGAGGTCGCTCGAGGCCTGGTCCCGCATGTAGTCGAAGAATTCCACCGGGGCCTTGTCCTGGGACTCCGACTCGTAGTACTCGTGGTTCCCGACCGCGCTCAGGAGGTAGGAACTCCGCAGGTAGGTGTCGGCCGTCTTGAAGAAGTTCACCCACTCGCTCTCCCGGCCGCCGTTGTGGACGATGTCTCCGGCGTTGAGGACGAAGGAAAACGGGTAGGTCCTCCTGAGCTCGGCGGTCATGTCCGAGAGGACGTTCGCCCTCTCCTGGCTCGCCCCGTCTTTGATCTGGGTATCCGACATGAAGGCGAAGTAGGCCTTCTTCTTTTCCTTCGCGCAGGGGTAGCTGAAGGTTTCATTCCGGACCAGCGGGGCTTCGGTCTGGTCGGTGACTTCGTAGCTCAGGGCCGAACCGCACCGGAAGCTTCCGATCTCGAACTTGTTGAGCTCGTGGGCCTTGAAGGTCTTGGATGCCGAGAACGGGTCCTGGGACCCGGCGGGGCTGAACTTCACCTTCAGCGAGAGTGTCACGTCCTTAACCGTCTTGAAGATGAGACTGAGTCTGTTATCCTCCCCGACGATCATGTAGGGCCTGATCACGAAGAGGTCTTCGCCGAAGCAATCAACGGAAAGCACCAGCAGCAGGGGCAGCAGCTTTAACGTATTTATAAAACCATCCATTAGTTAGAAAATCGTCTTCCCTAAACGCTACCGAGCGAGATTTTGAATGCCTAGTTTTAAATTCTGTCATCTCCGGGCAAAAAAAAGGGCCAGATTGTCTCTGGCCCCTTTCGGTAGGAATGTTTGTTAGGATCTAGTCAGCTCTTTCGGCCAGCTTGTCCTTCCGGGCGACGATCACCTTATCTTGTACGTGTGACGGACACTGCTCGTACTTCGCGAACTCCATCGAGTAGCCGGCCTTCCCAGCAGTTCCCGATCGGAGAACGGTCGCGTAGCCGAACATCTCAGAAAGAGGAACGTGCGCGTTGATCACCGCGTCTCCAGTGTCTGTTGACTCGGATCCGAGGATCACGCCACGTCGAGATGAAAGGTCACCGATGACGAAACCTTGGTAGTCCTGTGGAGTTTCCACTTCCACCTTCATGATCGGCTCGAGGAGGACTGGGTTAGCGTTCTTGATCGCGTCTCTCATCGCCATACGAGCGGCGATTCGGAAGGCGAGGTCGGAGGAATCCACGTCGTGGTACTGACCGTCCTGGAGGTAGGCTTCGACGCCGATCACCGGGAACGCCGCGAGAGGCCCTTTGTTCATAACGTCGTTGAACCCCTTGTCACAAGAAGGGATGAATTCGTTCGGAATCACACCACCCTTGATCTCGTTGACGAAGCGGTAGGTCTGGTCTTCGCGCTCCTTCCTGCTGTCGGCGAGCGGCTTGATCATCCCCGCGACTTTCGCGAACTGACCGGAACCACCGGTTTGCTTCTTGTGGGTGTACTCGAGGCGAGCATCGCCACGGATGGTCTCTCGGTAGTTCACCTGTGGCGCACCGATTTCGACTTCCGCTTTGTACTCTCGCTTCAGCCGCTCGACGTAGATCTCGAGGTGGAGTTCTCCCATCCCCGCGATCCGCGTCTCGCCGGATTCTTCGTCGGTGAAGAGGTGGAAGGTCGGGTCTTCTTTGATGAACCGCTGGAGTCCCTTGGACATCCGCGCTTGCATTTCTTTATCCTTGGCCTTGATAGAGAGCTCGATCACCGGGATCGGCACGTGCATTCCTTCGCAGGAAAGGTGCTCGACGTTTCCGTCCTCGGCGACGAAGGTATCCCCGGAGGCGCAGTCCACGCCGATCATGGCGATGATGTCACCGGCGCCCGCCCAGTCGATGTTCTCTCTGTCGTTGGAGTTCATCCGGACGATTCGACCAACGCGCACGCGCTTCTTGGTTCGAGTGTTGAGGAGGGTATCACCCTTGGTGAGCTTCCCTTGGTAGATTCGAGTGTAGGTCAGCTGGCCGAACTGCTCGTCGGTGATCTTGAACGCCATGCAGACCAGCGGCTTCTCGAAGTCCGGGAGGAGGTCGACCTTCTCGCCGGTCTTGGAGTCGATGGCCTTCGGTCTCTCGCAGGAAACCGGAGACGGGAGGTAGCGGGCGACGGCGTTGAGGAGGAGCTGCACGCCTTTGTTCTTGAACGCGGAACCGAGGAACACGGGAGTGAACTTCAGAGAATTCACGCCGGTTCTTACGGCCCTGTGGATCGCTTCTTCGGCGATCTCTTTCCCTTCGATGATGTCTTCCATCATCTGGTCGTCGAACGCGGAGATCACGTCCAGCATTTCCTCACGGGCGGCCTTCGCCTGATCCATGAGCTCCGCTGGGATTTCTTCTTCTCTGACTTTCTCACCGTTGTCGCCGTCGAAGTAGTAGGCCTTCATCACGATGAGGTCGATGCAGCCGTTGTAGTTTTCCTCGGCGCCGATCGGGAGCTGCATGAGGACTGCGTTGTGGTTTAGCTTTTCCCGGAGGGCCTTGACTCCGTTGTACGGGTTGGCACCCATCCGGTCCATCTTGTTGAGGAACGCCAGACGAGGAACGCGGTACCGCTTCATCTGTCTGTCGACGGTGATGGACTGAGACTGGACTCCGGCCACCGAGCAGATAACCAGGATCGCGCCATCGAGAACTCGAAGTGAACGTTCCACCTCAACGGTGAAGTCCACGTGTCCCGGAGT
>SXUH01000149.1 GCA_005791855.1 Bdellovibrionales bacterium | reverse complement strand
CGATGTCTCCCTGAGCGATCACCTGCACAGAGCCATCTGGCTTGTTGCGCACCTGCCCAACGAGAGGAAGATTCTTCGACTGAACAAAGTCCACCACACTGTAGCGAAACCCAACTTTTTGTACTTTGCCTCTGATTGTAAGTGTAATTTGCAGCATGAAAATATTCTGGCAAAAAAGTTTCGAGGAGCCAAGTTTATTTCTCCTAGAGACGTGGTCTTCGGGCTACAATACCTCTCATGCGGCGACCAAAACTTGTCCACTTCACGGGGATTGAATCCGACGAATACATCTACATTCGCGCCTCGCTCACGTACTCGTCCCACGGCAAGTTCGAACTCCTGGAGGAGCTCAACCAGAACCTCAAGGACATCGTCCCCACCAGACCCATCCAGAGCCTGGGGCTCCTGTCCTCCAACGTCTTCCGGCTGAAGATCATCGGCCTCTCCCAGGACGACACCGAGCTCACCATCCGCTACTTCGACTCGGACAGCTTCGGGAACTTCAACTGCAAGCTCCCGCAGCCCGGGGTCTCGAAGATCGTCAAGCTCAAGCTCTTCGAGACCAACTCCCACCCGGGCCTGGACCTCCTGATCGGGAGCTTCATCCCCACCTCGATCAAGAAGCCGAAGAAGATCCTCGTCACCGACTTCGACAAGACCCTGGTGGACACGCGCTACTCGTCCATGAAGGAGCTCTACCTCTCCCTCCGGAACCCCATCCACTACTTCCCGCCGGTGGACAAGTCCATCGCCCTCATCACCGAGTACATCCGGAGCGAGTTCCAGCCCTTCGTCGTCTCGGCCTCCCCCCACTTCTACGAGAACGCCATCCGCGACTGGCTCTACCAGCGGCAGATCTTCACCGGGAACATCTTCCTGAAGGACTACCGGAACATCTTCTCCTTCTTCGAGGGCGACCTCTCGACGAAGGACCTCAAGTCCCAGGGGTTCTACAAGCTCAACACCATCGTGAACATCCTCCTCATGACCGGGATCCCGGACGAGCTGGTGCTGGTGGGAGACGGCTTCGAGTCCGACACCATCATCTACCTCACCCTGGCCGCCGTCCTCATCGGCCGCTACGACCCCTGGACCCTGTGGAACACCATCAAGCGAGAGGAGTCCTTCCGGCTCACGAACCAGCAGCACTTCCGGTTCCTCTCGAAGTTCTACCAGCTGAAGAACATGAGCGACGCCCATCCCAAGGGGAAGCTCAAGATCTACATCCGCTGCAAGCAGAAAATGCTCCAGAACCTCGAGACCCGGGTTTTTAAGCTTGATTTTGCCAACCAAATGAAACATCTTGTTCACTACTACGTAGGTTAGCATGAAAACACTCCTCATCCCGCTCATCGGCGACCCGGTGGACAACCTCTACCAGCTAGGCCTCAAGGAAAGTGAGGCCTTCCGGAAGCTCGAGGACCGGGTCTCCCGGCTCCTCTCCACGAGCGCGCTCCTCCGGCACGGCCAGGACATCCTCCAGCGGGCCCGGATCCTCCTGCGGAAGAAGGAGGTCAGCTTCTTCGACCGGTGCGTGGAGGCCTACGCCGAGGGTTTAGGAGTCGAGGCAACGCGCTACTACAGCTTCCTCTCCTGCTTCGAGCTCGCGGCCCACTACGGCCAGATCTACCCCGAGCTCAAGGGCCTGCTCCCCGGCTGCACCAGCGTGCTCACGAGTTCGAAGTCCGGGATCACGCACACCCGGCTCCTGGACTTCCCCCTCATCGGGATCTTCGACGAAGCCCCCCGGCTCTACTACTGGAAGCCGGACCAGGGCCAGTCGCTCCTGAGCTACAGCTGCGAGGGCCTCGCCCCGCTCTTCTTCCAGGGGATCCACGGGAGCGGCATGAGCTTCGCCCTCCACCACAAGCCGGGCACGCAGTACCACAAGGACGGCCAGAGCGTCTTCCAGATCGCCTTCGAGACCCTCCTCGAGGCCCCGGACCTCACCGGCTTTAAGAAGTCCATCCGGAACCGGATGACGGTGACCAAGTGGTCCTTCGTCCTCCTCGACAAATCCGGGAAGGTCTTCGCCCTGGACATCGACGGGCCCGCGACCAATTCGGAGAGCTACGACATCCACGATACCTCGCCCCTGATCTTCACCAACATCCCGCTACAGAACGACGCCCGGGGCTTCGAGCCCTTCCTGCGCTTCTGCCAGGACCGGCAGGACTGGATCAAGGAGAAGCTCGCCGCGGAATCGGCGGCCCACCCCCTGGACCTCCTCACGGACGTGGAAGACCAGAAGCTCCGGAGGTGGAAGCACCCGGCGGCCACGACCTCGACCATCGGCGGGTTCCACGTGAACCTCACCGACGGAACGCTGGACGTGAAGGAAGGCGCCGGCGCCCTGGTGAAGGCCGATCCCATCCTGCGGTTCTCGCTGGGGAGCGACCGGCCCGCGAAGCTCCTGAAGAAGGGGGCCCTCCCGACGGCCTTCGAGATGGCCTGGAAGCGCGCCTCCTTCGCCCAGAGCGCCTTCGACCGGGGTGCCTTCGACCTCGCCTACCACGAGCTGCAGATGGCCCAGGCCCTCATGCCGAACCCCCTCTGGAGGGATGTCTTCTCCTTCTACCTCTACCTGTGGGATTTCAAGTTCGTGCGGAGCTCGCGGGAGCTCGCCCAGATCTACAACAAGCTCCGGAAGCTCCACCTCCCGGGCCTTTTGAAGGACCAGCGGTCGCTCCTCCTCATGCGCTTCGAGAAGAAGCTCGACCTGCTCCACACGGTGTCCCCGGAGGACGTCTCCGACCACTACCGAGACCTCTTCACCCGGGAGAAGGCGGCCTCGAAGACCGTCTTCGCCGCCTGGATGAAGCTCGTCTACCCGAGACTCGAACTCCTCGAAGTCTTCTCCCCCCACCAAAAGTAAGAGGAACCCATGGGCCTGCTCTACGTTTTCCCCGTCGCCGAAGATGAAGAAGGATTCGTCCTGAAGGAGGAGGGCCAGCTGACCCTCAAGACCTACGGCCTCCCCTACGTCTTCTGGATCTACGCCATCTGCTCGATCGCCGTCATCTTCTTCATGTTCATGGCCATCAAGGACCCGGTCCTGAAGCTCATCGACCTGGGAGACGAGACCGACGCCACCCTGGGGTACGGGCTCCTGAGCTTCATCGGCCTGCTCCCCGTCGGCATCCTGCTGTTCTTCTTCTACGAGAAACGGATCATCAAGCGGGGCGCCGAGCTCCGCCTGGAGCACCGGGTGCTCAGCCTCAAGCTCTACGGGGAAACCGTGGTCCTCGAGTCCAACGACCACCTGACGGTCGAGCCCTACCTCTCCTCCCCGAACCTCGCCAAGATCAAGAACGACGCCCGGGAGATCGGTTTCCAGAACAAGGGGTACTTCGTCCTCTGGGTCACGGACAAGGCGGGGGAGCGGATCCTCCTGGACCGGCACTCCCGGAAGGCGGACCTGGACAAGCTCAAGGCGCTCCTGGAGAGGAACTAGAAGTTGGTTCAGAAATGTCAGTTTCCAGGCGACGAGGAGGGACGAGTGAGACGTACGTATGTACGTCGCAGCGAGGAGCGACGATGGCAACGCCGAAAATGATATTTATGAAACGACTTCTAGTACTGGTAGTTTACGCCTAGGCCGATCCGCGTCCCCGCGAAGGTCGGGGAGATGCTCCCGAAGGGCTCCGGGAGCTCGATGCGCAGGATCCTGGTGTAGTACCAGCCGAGGCTCCCCTCGACGCCCCAGTTCTGCTTGAACATGTAGGTCGCGGTCACTCCGCTGCCGACGGTCAAGCCGTAGATGTTCTTACTGATGTAGTCCCCGGCGATGAACTTCGCGAACGGGATGGTGAGGAAGTGAGCTTCGATCCGCGCGAAGAACTTCTCCCGCT
>SXUH01000148.1 GCA_005791855.1 Bdellovibrionales bacterium | reverse complement strand
TTCTGCCCGATGGCGTGGCCCGCGGGAAGTCCAGTACCTAGCTCTTCCAGAGAGAACACCGACGCCGGCAGGTTCAGCGACTGCCGGACCTTCTCCATGGTCCGGGGGGCGAACGGATGGAGCATGATCATGAGGTTCTTCAGCACGTAGAAGCAGCTGTAGAGGGCGTCGCTCCGGCCCTCCAGCGGGGCCCGGTCGTCGTGGGGCTTGTACTGGACGAAGAAGCTGTTGACGAGGCGGGCGTAGTTCTCGATGGCGAAGAGGAGGGTCGAGTACTCGGCCTTCTCCATCTGCTTGAGGTACTTCTGCACGATCTGCATGGTTTCCTTCTCGGCCTTCTCCAGGAGCTTCCCCGCCGGGACCTTCCCGTCGAACTTGGAGTTGCACGCGGAGATGGGCTTTTCGATGGCGGCGTTCAGCGGGCCCGCGAGGAACTTGTTCCGCTCCTTGAGCGTGTTGAAGTCGAAGTTCGAGGACTTCTCCGAGAGGCTCAGGAGGGCGAGGAAGTAGCGGATCTGGTCGGCGTCGTAGCCCAGCTCGTCCAGGAGCTGGTCCCCGCTGAAGAAGTTCCCCTTGGACTTGCTCATCTTCTCCCCGTCCACCATGAGGTGGAAGCAGCCGAGGACGTCGGTGAGGGTGAAGTCCCCGCGCCCGGGCTGGCGGTGGATGTCGTCCTGGACCCCGAACCACATCGCCCCTTGCATGAGCACGTAGAAGTAGACGTTGTCCTGGCCCAGGAACTGGTAGATCTTCGCCTCCGGGTCCTTCCAGAAGGCTTCGTACTCCATCGGATCGCGGCCCTGGTTCTTCAGGGCGACCTTGGAGAAGGAGATCGGCGCGATGAGGGAATCGGGCCACACGTAGAGCGTCTTTCCCCTGAGCTCGGGGTCGAGCTCCTCCGGCACGGGGATCCCCCAGCTCACGTCCCGGGTGATGGACCGGTGGGCCCACTCGTCCATCAGCGCACAGGGGATGCCCTTCTCCTCCAGGAGCCGGAGGCCCTGGGTGAAGTCGGCCTTGCTCTCGAACTGCACGACGACCTTCTTCCCCGGTGCGTACCGGCTCTTGTGCTTCGGGAGCGAAGCCCGGAGCTCCTTGAAGGCCGGCTCGTGGACGTTGTCGAACTGGAACGCCGGCTGGACCGTCCCGTAGACTTCGTTGAAGACGCCGGTGCGCCACTTGTTCTGCTTGGTCTTGATCCACTCGACGAGCTGGTCGGAGACCTTCCACATGTCGAGCCACCAGTGGACCGTGTCCTTGAGGTACGGGGTCGCGTCGCTCAGAGACGACTTCGGGTTGACGAGCTGGCTCGGGTCGTACTGGGCCCCGCAGACGTCGCAGTCATCGGAGTAGGCCGCGAGGTTGGTGCAGCTCGGGTTCGGGCACTTCCCGGTGACGTTCCGGTCCTGGAGGAAGCGGTTAAGCTTCGGATCGAACCACTGCTTGGTGGTCTTCTTCTCCAGCATGCCGTTCCCGTGGAGCTTCCGGAGGAACTCCTGGCAGAGCTCGGCGTGCAGGGGGAAGCAGTCGGGCCTCGAGGTCCCGGAGTAGACGTTCAGCGAGACGCCGTAGCGGTCGAGGGTCCGCTTCTGCGTCGAGTGGATCTGGTCGATGAACTCCCGGACGGTCTGGTTGCTCTTCAGGGCCGCGACCTCGGAGGTCGAGCCGTGGTCGTCGGTTCCGCAGACGTAGAGCACGTTTTCTTCTCCGATCATCATGCGCAGGTACCGGGCGAGGATGTCCGGCGGGATGAACGCCCCCGCCAGGTGGCCCAGGTGGAGGGGCCCGTTCGCGTAGGGCATTCCGGAGGTGACCACGGCCTTCTTGGGACGGGATAACCGAGATAGTAGATCTTTCACATTGGCCGGCGGAGTAAATGGTTTGTTCATTGGGGTATTGTAATCAATTGAAAGAATGTCTTCCACTAAGAAAGCTATGGTTGCGTCGCGTCCAGGCACTATTATGAGAGGGTTTTTTTGTATTTAATTCAGATGCGAGGCCAGGGACCGGAGGAATACAATGAGGGAAACGGGAGGTTCCTATGGCTACCATCTACCAGTCTCACAGCACCTACATCGAGAGAAGCTCCAACCATGCCCGGACCGGCTCGAAGGTTTCCCAGATCGCCGTTCCCATCGGCCGCTTCCTCTTCTCCCTGATCTTCGTCATCTCCGGGATCAACCACTTCACCAGTGGGAGCGTGGCCTACGCCGCCGCCGCCGGAGTCCCCTTCGCCGACGTCCTCGTGCCCATCTCCGGGGTCCTCGCCCTCGTCGGCGGCGCGAGCGTGATGCTCGGGATCCACGCGCGCATGGGAGCGCTCCTCCTGCTCCTGTTCCTCATCCCGGTGACGGTGATGATGCATCCGTTCTGGACCGTGAGCGACCCGGGGGAAGCCCAGGTGCAGCTCGTGAACTTCCTGAAGAACCTCTCGCTGATCGGCGGTGCCCTCTTCGTCACCTTCTACGGCGCCGGGCCCTTTAGCTGGGACCACCACACGCAGGTCCGGACCGTGAGAGAAGTCGGTTAAGCATTGTTCATTAGGGCGAACAAAGAAACCAGATAATCCGGACTAATCGTCGTGCTCCGGTTGGCGTATACTCAGGGCATAACAAACTTTCAAGGAGGCGTTATGCTACAGCTTAGAAGATCAGACGAACGGGGGACGGCGGACCACGGCTGGCTCCGGTCCCGCCACACCTTCTCCTTCGCCGACTACTACCATCCGAAGTTCATGGGCTTCCGGAACCTCCGGGTGATCAACGAAGACCGCATCGACGGAGGGACCGGCTTCGGGGCCCACCCGCACCGGGACATGGAGATCATCTCCTACGTGGTAAAGGGCGCGCTCCGCCACAAGGATTCCATGGGGACGGAGGCCATCATCAAGCCCGGGGAGGTCCAGCGCATGAGCGCAGGAACGGGCGTGGTGCACTCCGAGTACAACGCCGTCCCCGATGAGGAAAGCCACTTCTTCCAGATCTGGATCCAGCCGGAGAGCTTCGGTGGGAAGCCGGGCTACGGGCAGAAATCCTTCGACGCCGACCTGGGTTCCAAGAAGCTCGTCCTCGTCGTTTCCCGCGACGGCCGAGACGGGTCCCTTCCGATCAAGCAGGACGCGGACATGTACATCTCCCGGCTCAAGGAAAAGGACGTCCTCGACTACCAGGTGAGACCGGGCCGAGGGGTCTGGGTCCAGGTGGTCAAGGGGGAGCTCACCGTGGACGGGAAGGTCCTCGGCGCCGGCGACGCCGCGTCGACCGAGGAGCCGCAGGCGCTCCGCTTCGAAGCCCGGGGTGACTCCGAGCTCATCCTCTTTGATCTTTCGCCGTAAATAGTCCATAGTAATGGACAATCCAAGAGGAGTGTCCATGAATCTTAACGAGATCGCTGTCTTCGTGAAAGTCGTCGAGGCCGGGAGCTTCGTCGGCGCCGCGACCCTCCTCGGGCTCCCGAAGTCCACGGTGAGTTCGAGGTTCGGGGCCCTCGAAGCGCGGCTCGGAGTGACGCTCATCCGGCGGACCACGCGCAAGCTCCACGTCACCGACGCGGGCCTCGCCTACTACCAGAAGTGCCTCCGGGCCCTCTCCGAGATCCAGAGTGCGGAGGCCGAGATCGTCTCGGGCCAGGCGACCCCCCAGGGCATCCTCCGGGTCACCGCCCCCGTCGAGCTGGGGGTCACGCTGCTCCCGAGAGTGATCACGGAGTTCAACAAGAAGTTCCCCCAGGTGGACGTCGAGGTCATCCTCTCGGATCAGACCGTGGACCTCCTGGGCGACGGCATCGACCTCGGGATCCGCGCCGGAACTCTCCGGGACTCGAGCCTCGTCGCCCGGAAGCTCGGCTCGGTCTACTTCGCGCCCTTCGCCAGCCAGAAGTACCTGAGGAACAACCCGGAGCCACGGACTCCGAAGGACATCGACCGCCACTGCGTGATCCAGTTCGCGCCGCTGGGATCGGTGGAGTGGAACCTCGTCGGAGCGAAGGACCGGGCGAAGGTCCGGCTCCGGCGGAAGCTCGTCGTGAACGACCTCAACCTCGTGAAGGCGCTCACCGAAGCGGGCCTCGGCGTCGCCCTCATCCCGACCTTCCTCTGCTACCAGGAAGCCCGGGCCGGGAAGCTCGTCCGGATCCTCGGAAACTGGAGGACCCAGACCAGGCCCGTCCACCTGGTCTACCCCTCCCAGAGGTTCGCCGCACCCAAGCTCCGGGCCTTCCTCGAGGTCGCCACTCCTCTCCTGAAGGAGAGCCTCTCGGTGGCGGAGCTCTAGGGAACCGGAGGAACTTAAGGAACTTGGAGTGTCTAAGTCTTAGACACTCCCGGGGCCCTGGTCCGATAAACTAATCCGGCGAAGACACCGATAAGACCTCCATGAAATTCCTCCTCCTCCTCTTGGGCTTGTGTTCGACGTCGCTGGCCCTCGCCCAGAAGCTCATCATCCTCCACACCAACGACCACCACGGGAAGTTCATGCCCAATGCGAACGGGGACCATGGCCTCGCCCAGCAGTCGACCCTGGTGAAGAAGATCCGGGAGGAAGCCAGGAAGAACGGCGACTTCGTCCTCGTCCTCTCGGCCGGAGACATCAACACCGGGTCCCCGGAGTCGGACATGTTCGACGCCGAACCGGACATCCGGGCCATGAACGAGATCGGCTACGACGTCATGGTCCTCGGGAACCACGAGTTCGACAACCCGGCCCCGGTCCTGCGCCGGCAGGAGCAGCTCGCGAAGTTCGACTTCATCTCCGCTAACACCATGGGCCCGGACGGGAAACCGGCGTTCAAGCCCTACGTCACCAAGATCCTCGGCGGGAAGAAGGTTGCCATCGTCGGCTTCACCACTCCCGACTCGAACCTCACCGCCCCGGAGAACCTCGGGGGCCTAACCATCGTCGACCCCTTCGAGTCGACCCGGGAACTGGTAAAGGAGCTCGAGAAGACCCACGATCTCGTCATCGGCCTCTCCCACCTCGGCTACTACGAGAACGAGTCCCACGGGTCCCTGCCTCCCGGAGACGAGACCCTGGCGAAGAAGAATCCGGAGCTGGACTACATCGTCGGCGGCCACTCCCACACGGAGCTCCAGCAGCCGGTGAAGATCGGGAACACCGGCATCGTGCAGGCTAAGGAGAGCGGCTACTTCGTCGGGAAACTTGAGATCGACCTCTCCACTAATAAGATGACCAACTACCAGCTCATCCCCGTGAAGGGCTTCGAGAGCGACCCCGCCATCACCAGGATCACGGACCCGTACATGCAGGAAGCCAAGGTGAAGCTCGACGAGAAGATCGGCACCACGGTCAGCGAGTTCAAGGGGGGCCGGGGCGTGATCGACACCTCCCAGATGCCCCTCGGGAAGCTCGTCGCGACTGGCCAGCGGAAGAAGGTCTCCGCCGACATCGCCATCGTCCAGGCGAAGGGCCTCCGGACGGGCCTCCCGGCCGGAGAGGTGAAGCTCCGGCACGTGCTGTCCATCTCCCCCTTCGGGAACACCTTGACCACCGCCACCCTCACGGGGAAGGAGCTGTGGAAGACGGTCCAGGCCCTCCAGGACGAGTTCCTCGCGAGCGGCGAGATGGTGTACTTCTCGGATAACGTCGAAGTGAAGACCGCCGGGAACAAGGTCACGGAGATCCGCTACGACGGGAAGGTCGTCCCGGACGACGACTCCGGCGGGTACAAGATCGTCGCCAACAACTACATCACCGAGATCGTCCCGAGCTTCGCCTTCATCCGGAACCACCCGACCTTCAGGAACACCGGCATCACCGACGCCCAGGCCCTGGTGAGCTTCGTGAAGGAGAATCCGAACCTCGATCCGAAGGCCTTCGGCCACAAGTCCTACGTCGAGGGGAAAGCCTGCCCGGCGGCGATCGAAGAGTTCATCAAGAAACCGTAGGCAGCTCCACCAGGAAGGACGTGTGGCCCTCGAAGAGCTCGTAGCCAAGCCGCCCGCCGGCCTCGTCGACGATGGAGTAGCAGATGGAGAGGCCCAGGCCCGTCCCCTTCCCCACGTCCTTGGTGGTGAAGAAGGGAAGCAGCATCTTCTCGGCGACGTCCGCGGGGATGCCACGGCCACTGTCGGTCACCCGGAGCCGGACTTCCATGCCGGGAGCGGCCCTCCTCATCGAGATCCGGATCCACTTCTCCGGAAGCTTCTCCACCGCGTCCCGGGCGTTCATGATGAGGTTCAGGAGGAGCTGCATCAGCTGCGACTCGCTCCCGTGGACCACGATCCCCGCATCCTGTTCCACTTCGAGGCGCACGCCCAAGAGCTTCAGCCGCTCGTCGCAGAGAGCGAGGGTCGACTCGAGGACGTCGGAGAGCCGGAGGTTCTCGCGGGTGAGCTTGTCGTGGCTTCTCGCGTAGGTCCGCAGGCTATCCACGATCTTCGCGATCCGCGCCGTCCCGGCGTCGGTCATCTTCAGGAACCGGTCCACCGTCTTCTGATCGAAGGGGTCCTCGAGGGACTTCTTGAGAGACGAGGAGGCCAGGGCGATGATCGCCAGGGGGTTGTTGATCTCGTGGCAGATGCCGGAGGACATCTCGCTTAGGACGTGGACCTTCTCGAGGTAGCGGAGCCTGTCTTTCTGCTCGAGGACGAGTCTCCCGAGGTCCTTGACCTCTGCCATGTACTGGAGCCGTTGGTTACTGCTCTTGCGAAGTTCGAGGAGGACGACGACCTGCCGGGCGAGCTTTCGGATTGAATCCAGCTGGTCTTCGGTGAGCTTCCGGGGTTTCGTATCGATCACGCAGAGGGTCCCCAGGGCCAATCCATTCGAGTCGATGAGCGGGGCCCCGGCGTAGAATCTAATAAACGGAGGGCCGACCACCAACGGACTGTCCTTGAACCTCTCGTCCTCGGCGGTGTCCGGGATGATGAAGACTTCCGTTCCGTGGATCGCGTAGGCGCAGAAAGACATGCTCCGCGGGGTCTCGCAGATGCTCACGCCGATCTTGGACTTAAACCACTGCCTCTCCGCATCGACGAGACTAATCAGGACGATCGGGACGTCGCAGATCCGCTTGGCGAGCTTGGCGATGTCGTCGAAGTCCGGGTCGTTGTCCGTGTCTAAGATCCTAAGGCTCAGGAGCTCGGCTAAGCGGGCGGCCTCGTTGGATGGCTTCTCTGCTTCTTGCATACGCTAAGAGTTAGCTGCTGCCGTGGCAGCAGCTTGGTAGAGGATTAGCTCAACTGAGAAGGTCTCCACTTCATCTCAAGCTCGAACTCATACTCGCCGTTTTTGATCTCGTATTCGGCTTTGGTCCGTGCCATGCGGAAAGCTTCCTTCGGGATCTTACAGTTCTCACCCTTGATGGTAACCTCGAGGTCCCGGTCTTCCTCCAGGGCATTTAGCCACTCCCGGAGGATGACTTTTACCTGATCACCTTGGATGTAGTCCTTGAGTTCGAACTTGTCTGAAGACTTTCGCGTCGGTTGGGCATTGGTATCGAAGTTTTCCATTTCGGCCTCCTTGTGAAGTTATGGCTGATTTTATCACTGCAAGTCTGCAGCCACGAACTTACGCGAAACGGAATACTTGACTAGCGGTCCGTGTCTTCGTACTTCACCGTCAGCCAGGCCCTTCCGTTTTCTAGGTAGGATGCTCCACTGACCATGACGCTCCTGCGGCCCGAGGAGAGATTGTGACCGTAGAAGCCTCTCCCTTCGACTCCGAGGTGATCGACCACGGTGTGCCAGCTCCTCCCCTGGTCGCGGCTCCTCCGGAGGATCATGTGATGCCGTCCCAGGGAGTCCAGCGCGTACCCGACGCAGAGGAGTTCTCCGCTTGGCCGCTGGGTCATCTCATAGGCCTCGGCGTTCTTGTTGGCCTCGAGGCTGAACTGGTCGACCGTCTGCCAGGTTCGTCCTTTGTCGCCACTGCGCCGGATGAACCAGCGCCGGGTGCCGGTCGGATCGATCCACCCAGACCCGAGCGCGTAGTAGGTTCCCTGCGCATCGATGAAGGAAGAAATCGCTCCACCCTGCTGGCCCGGAAAGGAAAGGGTATCCACCGTCTTCCAGGTCTTCCCGTGGTCCCGGGAGAGCCGCGTGAGGAGCCGGCTCGTCTCTCCGATCTCGTAGCCGCTGGTGAGGATCTCTCCGTGCCGGTCGAAGGAAATTCCAGACCCCCAGGCGCCGAGGACCCAGTCGCTGTTGAACCAGCTGGCTCCGCCGGTCCAGCTGCAGCGGACGATGGAGGCGAAGACCTTCTCCTTCCCGTCCTCCGAGGTGTCCGCGCCCTTGCCCGCGATGCAGATTTCTCCGAACGGGCCCGCGGCGATGTGGTAGGGATAGTTGAGGCCTCCGGGAGAAAAGGGAGTGAAGTCGTCCACGACCTGCCAGCTCGCCCCTCTGTCGGAGCTGCGGTGGACGATCCAGTGGACGGTCCGCTGCCGGTCCATGGCCCGGGAGATGGCGAAGATCCTTCCGAAGCGGTCGAAGGCGAAGCCCTTGAAGCCGGCCCAGAGGAACGGGGTCTTGGAGAGGGGCACGGAGAACACGGTCTTCCACCCTCCGCGCTCGGAACCTTTGCGGATGACCCAGAACGTCTCTTCCTTCGTCGCCACGGCTCCCCCGGAGTAGTAGGCGGCCTCGACGGGAGAATAGGCCAGGGCCTGGGTGTTTCCTCCGCGGATGCCTCCGATCCCCTGGAAGTAGTCGGAGACCGTGATCCGTGCGGCGAAGGCGTCGAGGCAGGTTAAGATGAGAAGGCAGAAGAAGATGAGTTTTTTCATTGAAAAAATATAAAGAAGTCTGCGGAGAATGTAATGCTTCAGCCCGTCGGGGGTTTCGAATTGAGCTGGCCACAGGCCGCGAGGATGTCGGTTCCCTTGGTGAAGCGGATCAAGGTCGGGATCCCGTGCTCGTCCAGCACCGCCTTGAAGGCCCGCGCCTCTTCCTCCGTGGGCCTTTCGTACTTCGCTCCGGGGTACGGGTTAAAGGGGATGAGGTTCACGAAGGCCTTCTTTCCCTTGAGCTTCTCGCCGAGAGCCTCTGCGTCTTCGACCGAGTCGTTGAAGCCCTTGGCGAGGAGGTACTCGTAGATCACGAAGCGCTTCCGGTTCCTCGGGATCTGGTCGATCTGCGCGAGGACCTCGTCCAGGGGGAAGCGCGCGTTGATGGGGATGAGCTCGTCCCGCTTCTTCATCTCAACGGCGTGCAGGGAGAGAGCGATGTTCACCCCCGGCATCTCGGCCTTCCAGCGGACGAGCCCCGGCAGGTAGCCGGCGGTGGAGATGGTCACCTTGTCGCTCGCAAAGGAAAGCCCGTGCTGGGACAGGAAGATCTCGCAGGCCCTCCGGACCGAGTCGAAGTTATGGAGCGGCTCCCCCTGGCCCATGAACACGACGGTGGCGATCCGATCCTTCCCGGGTCTCTGCTCCGAGAGCCAGCGCTGGGCCCCCAGGAGCTGGCCCACGATCTCGTGGGTCTCGAGGTTCCGGGAGAGTCCCTGCAGGCCCGTGTGGCAGAAGCTGCACTTCATGGCACAGCCGACCTGCGAGGAGAGGCAGATGCCGTACTTCCGGTTCGACGGGATGAGGACCGTCTCGACCTTCTTCCCGTCGGCGAGCCGGAAGAGGAACTTCACCGTCCGATCGCCGGCTTCCTGGACCCGGTCGATCTCGGGGAGCTCGAAGCTCATGTTCTCCTGGAGGTAGCTCTGGGTCGCCTTGGACAGTTCGTTTCCGCTGGCGGGGGCCCGGTGCTTGTAGCGCCAGTGGTACAACTTGGCCGCCCCGGTGGCGGAGAGGCCCTGGGCTTCGAAGAGGGCCCTGAGCTCCGGGAGGGAGTAGCTGTAGAAGGATGTTTTCATCGGATCCTACTTTCACTAATAATGGCCCCGGTGTCAAATCTTTCGCTACCGAGAACTCCGGAGGCGTGCTAACCTCTTAGGATGACCAGAAATTCAACGTTCCAGACCCTCCGGCGCGCCCTCAAGGGCGAACACGGCGACTTCACCCAAGGCGGGATCTCCGACGCCGTCATCCTCCTCGCGATCCCCATGATCCTCGAGCTGAGCCTCGAGAGCGTCTTCGCGGTGGTGGACATGTTCTTCGTGAGCCCCCTGGGCCAGAACGCCATCGCCATCGTGGGCCTCACCGAATCGGTGGTGACCATCGTCTACTCGGCGTCCATCGGAATCAGCACCGCGGCCGGGGCCATCGTCGCCCGCCGGATCGGCGAGAAGAACATCGACGGCGCGGCCCACGCCGGGGCCCAGTCCCTGGGCCTCGCCCTGGTCCTGGCCCTGGTCCTGAGTGGCCTCGGGATCTGGCTCGCCGACGACATCCTAGGCCTCATGGGCGCGAGCCCGGAGGTGGTGGCGCAGGGGACGAACTTCGCCCGGATCCTCCTCGGCGGGAGTCCGGTGATCGTCCTCCTCTTCCTCATCAACGGGATCTTCCGGGGCGCGGGGGACGCGGCCATGGCGATGAAGAGCCTCTGGGTCGCCAACGCCCTCAACATCCTCCTCTGCCCCTTCCTCATCCACCTCTTCGGCCTCGAGGGCGCGGCCATCACGACGGTCATCGGCCGCGGGACCGGGGTCCTCTACCAGTCCTACCACCTCTTCCGGGGCGCCGGGGTGCTGAAGTTCCGGCGCAGCCACTTCACCTTCGACCTCCCCATCGTGAAGAGCATCTCGAAGATCGCCTGGCCCGCGTCCATCCAGTTCCTCGTGGGCAGCGGGAGCTGGATCCTCCTCACCAGGCTCATCGCCGAGACGGGCGGCACGGCCGCGTCCGCGGGCTACCAGATCAGCTTCCGGATCTTCGTCTTCTTCATCCTCCCCGCCTGGGGCCTCTCCAACGCCGCCGCCACCCTGGTGGGCCAGAACCTCGGAGCGAAGAACGTGGAGCGGGCGGAGGCCAGCGTGTGGGTGACCACCAAGTACAACATGGGCCTCATGGCCCTGGTCTCGATCCTCCTCACGGTCCTGGCACCCCAGATCGTCGGTGTCTTCACCACGGATCCGGCGGTCCTGGGCCACGGGACCACGGGACTGCGGATCCTGGGATCCGGATTCGTCTTCTACGGAATCGCCATGGTCCTCTCCCAGGCCCTCAACGGGGCCGGCGACACCCGGACGCCGACGCTCATTAACATCTTCTGCTTCTGGGTCGTGGAAACACCCCTGGCCTATCTCCTGGCGAAGGGCTTTTCCATGGGAGCTCCGGGAGTGATGATCTCGGTTCCCGTCGCCCACGGGCTCATGGCCCTCATCGCCTGGGTCATCTTCCGCCGGGGGGCCTGGAAGACGATCAAGGTCTAACCTTACTTCACCGTGTAGGTCTGGTTCCGCGAGAGCCTTCCCTGGAACCTCTCGCTCACGGTCCAGTTCAGGGTCTTCATCAAACTCTCCGCCTCCGCGCGCACGAGCTTGCCCGCCGGGTGGGCCATGGCGTAGTCGGCGTGGGACTTCGATTCCCAGTTCATGAACGCGTACTCGCGGTCGGGGGTGGCGATGATGACGTAACCCAGAAGGCCCGCCCCGCGGAAGAAGTGGCGGACTTTCCGCACGTGCTGGTCAAGTCCCCGCAGGAAGGCTTCCGACGAGAGGCCCGCCTTCTTCTCTCCGATGAAGAAGTTGGTGTAGCCCCGGGACCAGTCGAGCTTCTTTCCGATGAGGTCGTAGGCCCTGTTCGCCTGAAGAGGCCCCCGGAGTTCCTCCGGCACGAGGCTCCCGGACTCGCTCTGTTCGAAGACCGTCCAGTGGGCGTCTCCGTAGCCCTTCCCTAACGGCGTGGCCCGGCCCCGGAGGTAGGCTTCTTCGCTGGTGTAGGAAAGGAGGGCGACCTCATCGACCCCCGTTTCCCGCGCCGGGATCGCCACAAGATAGTTCTCGAGGTGCGGGAAGAGCCTCGGGGCCAGAGGAACGAAGTCCCTCGCCATGTTCCCGAGGTAGGCGGACTCGGGCAGCTGCTGGAGCTTGACCCCCCTGAAGAAGCGGTAGTAGCGCTGGGCCAGGGCGGCGTCAGTGAGCCCAAGAAGTGCCAGTAAAAAAATTGTTTTCATTGCTCGTCTCCCGGTTGTGTTCTGTGCGCCGGAATATAGAGCAGAATGGGATCCGGGGATAATCAATTGATCGAATGTTCACGATAAGGATTCGTTATGGGCGACGGTTACTTCTGGTACCGGACGACGACCGGCCGCTTTGTCTCACAGGTCCCGGGCGCACCACGGGCGTAGGCGAGGACTTCGTAGTTCGCGCCGGCGGTGAGGAGGCTCGTGTCGTCGATGTCGTTTCCGTACTCGAACCGCAGGAGCTCCGGTGAGATTCCCGGGAGGAAGGTTTCCAGGAGTTCGACCTGGTACCGGTGGCCTCCGTTGTCGTCGTAGCTGTAGGTCTTCCCGTCGCAGCTCATGCTGGTTCCGTTGGAGAGGTGCCCGAGCCCCGTGAAGGCTTCGAGGGAGAAACCGCTCCCCTGGGAGAGGTCGTCGCCGGAGAGGACCACTCAGCCGCCTAAGGCCCTCAGGGTCGCGAGGGTCTTGCTACTCCCCATGGGGTGCCCCGGGTTGTTGAACCAGACGAGGTCGTACCCCGAGAGGTCGCCGGGCTCGAGTCCCGTCGGTGGCTCCAGGAGCACGGAGGTCTGGTAGTCCCGGAGGAGCTTCTGCGCGATGAACTCGGTGTCCCCCTGGGACTCGCCCTGGTGGTTCGAATCCCTCACCACGAGGATCTTTGGCTGGGACTCCGGGGAGGCGAACTTCACAGCGTTGATCGCGATGAGGCGGCCCGCCTCTTCGGAGATGGACGCCTTGTCGGAGGCGATCTCTCCCAGGGCCAGCAGGATGGTCACGACTCCAGGCGTACTGACCTTCGACTCGATCTTGCAAGCTTCGCAGGCCACCTTGACGGTAATCTCCGGGCCCGTGGTCGACTTGAAGGCCTGCGAATACCCGCCGTGGAAACTTTCGCTGCAGCCGAGGAGGAGGAAGAGGAGCAGAGGTGAGAGCTTCATTTCAAACTGCCTTTGAGATCTGTGATTATACTCAGTCCATCCGCCCGGTGACGTCCCCCTCTGATTCCTGCGACTTGCGCCGAAGCTGCGGACGGGAGGTGCCAGAAAAAAAAGCCATGCCGGAGACCTACTCCTTGGCCACGCACCGGACGGAAGCCGCGTCCTTGAGGTCCCCCGTGTCGGTCCGTTCCTCCATCCCGTCCCAGAGGTACGCTTGCACCGGAACCGCGCGCCGGCGGCGCCTCGAGGTCTTCACCGGGGTCGAGGTCCAGAATGTGTGGAACATCCGAGAGACGGAAGCCTTCATGCCATGGGATGCGGCGTCCTCGAACTCGCGGACGGTGGGAAGTCTCCAGTTGAGGTCCTTCAGGATCTGGGCTTCCCGGAGGTCGTCCGAGCAGGCCTTCTGGGAGCCGTAGTGGTTGAAGTCCGTGCCGATCCGGTCGCCCCACAGGAGGTTGGTCTTCAGATCCTTGTAGATCTCGAGCCCCTTCTCGTCCCGGCTCACGAGGACAAAATTCTCTTTCGTGAGGTTGCAATCCTTGATCCGCTCCTCGAGGCTCCCCTCTTTCCCACAGGGCTGGGCGAAGGACGAGGCGGCACAGAGGAGGCAGAGGGTGAGGAGGAATTTCATGGAGGTCGTATCGGGGAAATCCCTTCCGGACATGAGGGAATCTCGCATTCCTGACCGGATCGGTTGTAAGGATTTTCCACCGGAGGTCGATA
>SXUH01000147.1 GCA_005791855.1 Bdellovibrionales bacterium | reverse complement strand
GCCCCAACGTCGAGATCGGCGAAAACTGCGTCTTCCACTCCAACGTCGTGGTCGACGGCCACACCAAGATCGGGAAGGGGAACACCTTCTTCCAGTTCGGCTCCATCGGCGCCCCCCCGCAGGACAATTCCTACAAGGGCGAGCCGACGGAGACCATCATCGGCGACAACAACACCTTCCGCGAGTACGTGTCGATCCACCGCGGGACCCTGAAGCAGGACCGGAAGACCGTCATCGGATCGAACTCCCTCTACAGGGCCTACTGCCACATCGCCCACGACTGCACCCTCGGGAACAACCTGACCTTCGCCAACAGCGTGAACCTCGCGGGCCACGTGAACATCGGCGACCGGGTGATCATCGGCGGGAACACCGGGATCTCCCAGTACGTCACCCTCGGGAAGGGGTCCTACATCGGCGGCGGCTCGGGCATCGACCGGGACATCCCGAACTTCTGCACGGCCTACGGGAACCGCATCCGCCTCAAGGGGATCAACATCATCGGCCTCAAGCGCCAGGGCCACAGCAAGGAAGCCGTCTCCGAAGTGGTGGAATTCTACCGGACCATGGAGGCCTCGGCGCTCGCGCCCCGGGCGTTCGTCTCCCACCCGGAGCTGATGGAAGAATACAAGAACAACGTCGTCATCCAGGAGATCGCCGCCTTCATCCGCAAGAGTGAGATCGGCATCGCTCCGTTCATGGCGGGCTAAGGGAAGGTCCTATGAGAAAGATCCGAGTCGCCGTCCTGGGATACGGGCACCTTGGGAAGTGGCACTGCCAGAAGGTCGACGCCCACAAGGACGTCGCCGAGTTCGTGGCCATCGTCGAGAAGTTCGCTCCGAACAAGGCCGCGGCCAAGGCGGCCCACCCCCACGTGGCCGTGGTGGAGGACGTGCGGGAGGTCCTGGGCCGGATCGACGCCGCCGTGGTCGTCACTCCGACCTCGACCCACTTCGACCTCGTCCGGCACCTGATGGAGAGCGGGAAGCACGTCTTCTGCGAGAAGCCCCTGTGCTCGAACGACGCGGAAGCGCAGACCTTGCGGAAGGTCGCCGAAGGTAGGAGCACCGTCCTCCAGATTGGCCACAGCGAGCGGTTCCACCAGGCCTGGGAGCAGCTGGGCCAGAAGCTCAAGGGCCTCTCCGCTCCCTTCACCGTGCGGATCAACCGCGTGGCCCCGTTCAAGGGGCGGGCGACGGACGTGGACGTGGTCCAGGACCTCGCGATCCACGACCTGGATCTGATCATGCATCTCTTCTCCAAGGCCCCGAAGAAGGTCCTGGCCACCGGACAGAAGATCCGCACCCAGAACTGGGACCACGCGAGCATCCACCTCGAGCTCGAAGACAACTGCCACGCCTTCATCGACGTGAGCCGGAACCACGTGAAGGAGCTCCGCGACCTCGAGGTCGTCTCGAAGGACGGGACCCTCCTCGTGGACCTCTTCGCCAATAAGATCCTGGAGGCCCCGGCGGGCCAGTTCCCGGACGGGACCTTCGTGAAGGAGGAACCGTATCCGAAGCGGGACCATCTCCTGATCGAGCACCAGCATTTCTACGAATCGATCCTGAAGGATGGGCCGGCCATCGTGGGCCTGGCGGCGGGGGCGAACGCCGTTCACCTGGTGGACTGCACCCTGAGGTCCCTCGCCCAGGGGATCCCCGTGGACGTCCGGTTGCATGGGTAGCTGCCTCCTCATCGCCGGGGAAAAGTCCGGCGAGGAGCACGCCCTGAGCTTCTTCCCGGAGCTCAAGCGCCTCTGCCCGGAGGTGGACTTCTACGGCGTGGGAGGGGACGAGCTCGCGGCGCGAGGCCTGGAGCTCATCTACCACCTCAAGGACTTCTCCTCCATGGGGTTCTCCGAGGTCATCCAGAAGATCCCCTTCTACTTCCGGGCCATGCGGCGACTGGAAGACGAGGTGCGGAGTCGGGGAACGAAGACCGCCATCGTCGTCGACTTCCAGGACTTCAATCTGCGGATCGCCCGCAAGCTCGCCAGGAACGGTGTGAAGGTTCTCTACTACGTCGCCCCCCAGGCCTGGGCCTGGAAGGCCGGCCGGGCCCGGGTGCTCGCCCGCACCGTGCACACGCTCTTCACCATCCTTCCTTTCGAGAAGTCGTGGTTCAAGGACCGGGGGGTCCACCAGATCAAGGCCATCCCGCACCCGCTCATGCTCACCTACAAGACCGAGCTTCCCCAGGTTCCGCCGAAGCCCTACGGCTCGTGGAAGGGGAGGGTGAAGCTCCTCCTGCTCCCGGGGAGCCGGCGCTTCGAGATCTACTCGCTGCTGCCGGAGTTCATCCGCGCGGTTCGCCTGCTCCGGGAGGAGCTCCCGGTGGAGGTCCACCTGGTGAAGGTTGGCCACGTGGACCAGAAGATCTACGACTTCTACAAAGACGACGTGGACGTGGTGTATCCCTCGGAGGAACTCGCCGCGGCCCTGCGGGCCTGCCACTTCTCCCTCGCGGCCAGCGGCACGGTCACCCTGAGCACCGCGCTCTTCGAACTCCCCACCATCGTCTGCTACCGCAGCTCCCTGCTCAACGAATTCATCTTCAACAACCTG